>JAUHWU010000054.1 GCA_030427065.1 Gammaproteobacteria bacterium
GACAGACGTAATGCTTTGGCAATGCGCTGGCTGGTAGACCATTCACGTAGTCGTGGTGAAAAATCCATGGCGTTGCGCCTTGCCGGCGAAGTGATGGATGCGGCTGAAGGACGTGGCAGTGCGGTCAAGAAGCGCGAAGATGTCCATCGTATGGCTGAAGCGAACCGCGCCTTCTCACACTACCGTTTCTAAGTACCTGAGTTTATCCATAACCTGAGTTTATTGAGGGTTCCACTGTGGCCAGAAAAACGCCCCTAAGCCGCTATCGCAATATAGGGATCTGTGCTCACGTGGACGCTGGAAAAACCACCACTACCGAACGTGTTCTTTTTTATACCGGTATTTCACACAAAATTGGTGAGGTACATGACGGTGCTGCGGTCATGGACTGGATGGAGCAGGAGCAGGAACGAGGTATTACTATTACCTCGGCTGCGACGACCTGCTTCTGGAATGGCATGGATAACCAGTTTGAAGATCACCGAATCAATATCATTGATACCCCGGGACACGTTGACTTCACCATTGAAGTAGAACGTTCCCTGCGCGTACTTGATGGTGCCGTGGTCGTGTTATGCGCGAGTTCAGGTGTTCAACCCCAGACTGAAACAGTTTGGCGTCAGGCGAACCGCTATGAAGTCCCGCGCATGGTTTTTGTTAACAAGATGGACCGTGCCGGTGCAGATTTTCTGAAAGTTGTGCAACAGATGAAAGAGCGCCTGGGCGCAAATCCGGTTCCCATCCAGCTTGCCATTGGTGCTGAAGATCAATTCAAGGGTGTTATTGACCTGATTAAAATGAAGCGCATCATCTGGAATGAGGCTGATCAGGGTACTACCTTTGAATATGACGAAATTCCACAAGACATGGCGCAAGAGTGCGAAAAATGGCGCTCGGAACTCATCGAAGCTGCAGCAGAAGCCAATGAAGAGTTAATGAACAAGTACCTCGAAGGCGAAGAGCTGAGCGAGGAAGAAATCAAATCAGGCTTGCGTTTACGTACCCTGGCCAATGAAATCGTGCCAACTTTGTGCGGTTCTGCGTTCAAGAACAAAGGTGTACAGGCCATGCTGGACGCTGTTATTGAGTTCATGCCCGCGCCAATTGAAGTAAAAGCAATAGAAGGGGTGCTGGAAGACGGCGAGACCCTGGAAACCCGCGAGGCCGATGATGCTGCGCCTTTCGCTGCCCTGGCTTTCAAGATTGCCACCGACCCGTTTGTAGGAACATTGACCTTCTTCCGGGTTTATTCTGGCACCCTGAATTCCGGTGATACTGTGTATAACCCTCTCAAGGGTAAGAAAGAACGTGTCGGTCGTATGGTGCAGATGCACTCGAACTCCCGGGAAGAAATCAAGGAAGTGCTGGCCGGAGATATTGCCGCAGCGATTGGCCTGAAAGATGTGACAACCGGTGAAACCCTGTGCAGTCTTGATCATGTCATCACCCTGGAGAAAATGGATTTTCCGGAGCCGGTTATTTCGGTTGCCGTAGAACCGAAAACCAAGGCTGATCAGGAAAAAATGGGTGTTGCACTGGGCAAGCTGGCTCAGGAAGACCCCTCATTCCGCGTAGAGACGGACGAAGAGTCGGGACAGACTATTATTTCCGGTATGGGCGAGCTGCATCTGGACGTCCTGGTGGACCGCATGCGTCGTGAATTCAATGTGGAAGCAAATATCGGCAAGCCACAGGTAGCTTACCGCGAAACCATTCGCAAAGCCGTTGAAATTGAAGGCAAGCATGTGAAGCAGTCCGGTGGACGTGGCCAGTATGGTCATGTTTGGTTGCGTCTTGAGCCTTTACCGGCCGATTCGGAGTACCAGTTTGTCAATGAGATTGTTGGGGGCACCATTCCCAAGGAATATATTCCTGCCGTAGACAAGGGTGTTCAGGAGCAGATGAAAAATGGCTGCCTGGCGGGTTACCCGCTGCTGGCAATGAAGGTTACTCTTTTTGACGGCTCTTTTCATGACGTGGATTCAAGTGAAATGGCGTTCAAAATTGCCGGTTCCATGGCCTTGAAAAAAGGCGCTGTGGCAGCCGATGCCGCCCTGTTAGAGCCCGTTATGAAGGTAGAAGTGGTGACGCCTGAAGACTATATGGGTGATGTAATGGGGGACCTGAACCGACGCCGGGGTATTGTCCAGGGTATGGAAGACAGTGCTTCAGGCAAAATAATTAATGCGGAAGTGCCTCTTGCGGAAATGTTTGGCTATTCAACAGACCTGCGTTCGGCAACCCAGGGACGAGCAACCTACACCATGGAATTCAATAAATACGCGGAAGTGCCTGCCGCGATATCTAATTTAATTATCGAAAAAGGCGCTTAAATCCGGAAACGGTAAGCAAAACCACTAATTATCACCGGATATGAGTGTAAATCCGGGGAAAAACAGAGAGTAAATTATCTCTCTCTTTTTTATAAAATAACTGCGTTAGGCCTTGACTAAAAAAAGCCTCGCACGTAAAATTTGCGCTCTTTTTTCGCGGTGAAATCAATTTAGTTGGTTTCACCGCTTTTACAATGTTCTTTAATAACTTTATTGACGTCGGGAGATGTTGGTCGTATGCAGAACCAGCGAATCAGAATCAGGCTAAAGGCCTTTGATCACCGCTTAATTGATCAGTCCACACAGGAACTGGTTAATACCGCAAAACGTACTGGTGCTTATGTCAGGGGACCGATTCCTCTGCCAACCAGAAAAGAGCGATATACCATACTTATCTCTCCTCATGTCAATAAAGATGCGCGTGATCAGTACGAGATCCGTACCCACAAGCGCCTGCTGGACATCGTAGAGCCAACTGAGAAGTTTGTTGAGGCCCTGATGCAGTTAAATCTTGCTGCCGGCGTTGAAGTTCAGATCAGTCTTGGTAAGAACGACTAAAAGATTTAAAAGTAAGTGGTAAGTGTCTGTAGTCAAATCTGCTGGCACTTTAAATACATAAACAGCTGCCAAGTTCCTTGGAGCAGGGCAGTACACATAACATGGTGTAATGCGTAAGCAGCCATAGTGGGTTTCAGCCCCATACACGATGAGGTTTTAAAATGTCGATTGGCTTAGTCGGTCGGAAAAGCGGTATGACCCGTCTTTTCACCGAATCCGGGTCCTCTATACCCGTAACAGTTGTTGAAATTCTGCCCAACAGGGTCACTCAGGTGAAAACCGTTGAGTCTGATGGCTACAGTGCTGTGCAGGTGACTACCGGATTTGTAAAAGGATCCCATGTCTCTAAATCTGAAGCTGGCCATTTCTCCAAGGCTGGCACAGAAGCTGGTCGTGGCCTTTGGGAGTTTCGTGCAGACCAGGAAGACTTTGGTGATCAGGAAGTTGCTCCTGGTTCTGAATTCACCGTAGAAAGATTTGCTGAAGGGCAAATGGTGGATGTCACCGGTACCTCAAAAGGTAAAGGCTTTCAGGGTGCCATCAAGCGTCATAATTTCAGTATGCAGGACGCTACCCACGGTAATTCACTGTCGCATCGTGCTCCGGGTTCTATCGGGCAATGCCAGACTCCGGGTCGTGTTTGGAAAGGTAAGAAAATGGCAGGCCAGATGGGCAATGTCAGAGTTACCACCCAGGGACTGCAGGTAGTCAAGGTAGACACTGAAAACAACCTGATTCTAATCAAGGGTGCTGTTCCTGGTGCCACCGGGTCAGATGTAATCATTTCACCAGCCGTTAAATCGTCTTCCAAGGGGTAAGCAATGGATTTGAATGTTGCAGTGCCTGGTAAGAAGGCAGCAAAAACAGTTTCCGTATCTGACGATACTTTCGCCAAGGAATTTAACGAAAGCCTGGTTCACCAGGTGGTTGTTACTTATCTTGCGGGTGCGCGTCAGGGTAGCGTAAAACAGAAAACACGATCTGAAGTCAGTGGTGGTGGTAAAAAGCCATGGCGTCAGAAAGGTACTGGCCGAGCCCGTGCTGGTACGACAAGGGGCCCGATCTGGCGCTCCGGTGGTGTTACCTTTGCTGCACGACCACAGGACCACTCCAAAAAAATTAACAAGAAAATGTACCGTGGCGCATTACGTTGCATTCTCTCTGAACTGGTTCGCCAGGATCGTCTTCTCGTTGTTGACGATTTCAAGGTTGATACTCATAAAACCAAGGGTCTTATTGATAAGCTCACAGAATTTGATTTGCAAAATGTGCTGATTGTCAGCGATGAAGTTGATCAGAACCTGTACCTGGCTGCGCGCAATCTGCATAAGGTTGATGTTCTGGAAGCAACAGGAGTTGATCCTGTAAGCCTGATAGGCTTTGAAAAAGTGCTGATAACCTTACCTGCACTCAAGAAAGTAGAGGGGATGTTGGCATGAATCAGGAAAGAATCTTGACCATAATATTGGGCCCTCATGTATCAGAGAAGAGCTCAATTATTTCAGAAGAAAACAATCAAGTGACATTCAGGGTGGCCGGCGATGCGACCAAGCCTGAAATCAAACAGGCCATTGAAAGCCTGTTTAATGTCGAAGTTAAAGATGTCCAGGTGTTGAATGTGAAGGGCAAGAGGAAACGTACTGCCCGCGGAAAAATGCGCACACGTCCAAGCTGGAAAAAAGCATACATCAGACTTGAGCAGGGTCATGAAATTGACTTTGCCGAGCTGGGTTAACAGGAGCGTAGATAATGCCAGTAGTCAAATCCAAACCTACCTCCCCGGGACGACGTTTCGTCGTTAAAGTGGTTAATCCGGACCTGCATAAGGGAGCGCCTTATGCTCCTCTGGTTGAAGCACAGTCTAGAAATGGTGGACGTAACAATGCCGGTCGCATAACACGTCGTCATTGTGGTGGTGGGCATAAACAGAAGTACCGCATCATTGATTTCAAGCGCGACAAGGACAATATCCCGGCCATTATTGAAAGGCTGGAATATGATCCTAACCGAACTGCCAATATTGCGCTGCTGAAATATGCCGATGGTGAGCGTCGCTACATTATCGCGCCTGGCAAAGTCAGTGTCGGTGATGAGATTGTTTCCGGTGAAACTGCACCGATGAAACCAGGCAACTGTCTGCCCCTGCGTAATATTCCTATGGGTAGTACCTTGCATTGCATTGAAATGAAACCAGGCAAGGGAGCACAGATTGCTCGTAGTGCCGGTACTTCAGTGCAGTTGGTAGCACGAGAGGGTCAGTACGCAACATTACGTTTGCGTTCAGGCGAGATGCGCAAAATTTTAGCTGATTGTCGTGCTGTGCTGGGTGAAGTCTCTAATAGCGAGCATAGCCTGCGCTCTTTGGGTAAAGCCGGTGCCAAACGCTGGCGTGGCGTGCGTCCAACTGTCCGTGGTGTTGCCATGAACCCTGTTGATCATCCGCATGGTGGTGGTGAAGGTCGTACTTCCGGAGGCAGGCATCCTGTTTCTCCATGGGGTACTCCAACCAAGGGTTACAAGACACGTACCAACAAGCGTACAGATAAGCTGATCGTTCGACGTCGTCGTGCGACCAGGTAAGAATTAGTAGATAAGAAATGAGAATGCTGATTTAAAGCATTAGAGGATATAGAAAGTGCCAAGATCATTAAAAAAAGGACCATTTATTGACCTTCATCTGCTCAAGAAAGTGCAGGTTGCTCAGGACAGTAATGACAGAAGGCCTATTAAAACCTGGTCCAGAAGGTCCATGATCTCTCCGGATATGCTTGGTCTTACAATTGCCATTCATAACGGCCGTCAACATGTTCCGGTATTGATTTCTGAGGACATGGTTGGGCACAAGCTGGGAGAATTTGTTGTCACCAGAACCTATCGGGGACATACAGCTGATAAGAAATCGCGTTAAAACGCAGTTTATTGGTTACGAGTGACAGATTACAGAGGTAAGAATGATGGAAGTTTCAGCAAAATTAACTACAGCCAGAATGTCGGCGCAAAAAGCCAGGCTGGTTGCTGATCAAATTCGTGGTAAGGGTGTTGAAGAAGCGCTTGAGCTTCTCTCCTATAGCCCGAAGAAGGCAGCTGTGCTGATCAAGAAAGTATTGAATTCAGCTATTGCCAATGCCGAACACAATGAAGGTGTCGATATTGACGAGCTGAAAGTTTCCACCATTTATGTGGATGAGGGCATGACGTTAAAGCGCATTCGTCCTCGTGCAAAGGGTAGAGCAGATCGAATTTTGAAACGCTCTTGTCACATTACTGTAAAGGTTGCTGATAACAGCTAAAGAGCCCTCATAAATACTGGTGCAGGTAATCTTCTGGATTACCGGACACCCTAAAGGCTTAGGTTAAAAAAGAGAGGATATATGGGTCAGAAAGTAAACCCGACAGGCATAAGACTGGGAATTGTCAAAAAACATACTTCAGTCTGGTATGCGAGCGGCAGAGACTATGCCAGGTACTTACTTGAGGATATGGAAGTACGTGACCTGGTGAAAAAGAAGCTGGCAGCAGCTTCTGTTTCCAGAGTTGAGATCGAGCGTCCGGCTCAGACTGCTCGCGTGACTGTATTCACCGCCAGGCCCGGAATTGTTATTGGCAAGAAAGGCGAAGACGTAGAAAAACTGCGTAATGAATTGCATAAAAAAATGGGTGTGCCTGTGCACATCAATATAGAAGAGATTCGTAAACCTGATCTGGATGCTCAGCTGGTAGCTGATAGCGTCGCTCAGCAGCTTGAACGTCGCGTAATGTTCCGTCGTGCCATGAAGAGAGTGATGCAAAATGCAATGCGTCAGGGTGCACAGGGCATTAAAGTACAGGTGAGTGGTCGTTTAGGTGGTGCTGAAATTGCACGATCAGAGCGTTATCACGAAGGCCGGGTTCCTTTGCATACGCTGCGGGCAGACATTGATTATGCCACCAGTGAAGCGCTGACCACTTACGGCATTATTGGTATCAAGATCTGGATCTTCAAGGGTGAAGTTTTTGATACTGTAGAAGAAGTTGAAACAGAACCGAAAAAGAATTCTTAAGAGGTAGTTAAGGATGTTACAACCGAAGCGAACCAAATTTCGCAAAATGATGAAAGGCCGGAACCGTGGTCTTGCGCATCGTGGCAGCACTATTAGTTTTGGCGAATATGGTTTGAAGGCTATAGGCCGTGGTCGCCTTACTGCCCGACAGATCGAGTCTGCTCGTCGTGCACTGACACGTCATGTAAAACGTGGCGGTAAAATCTGGATTCGCGTTTTTCCAGATAAACCAATTACCCAGAAGCCTCTTGAAGTTCGTCAGGGTAAAGGTAAGGGTAGTGTTGAATACTGGGTAGCCCAGATTCAGCCTGGTAGGGTACTGTTTGAAATTGAAGGTGTGACAGAAGAGTTGGCTGAAGAAGCCTTTGCTCTGGCTGCAGCAAAACTTCCGTTTGCAACAAAATTTGCTAAAAGGGTGGTGATGTAATGGCCAATTATGAAACCAGTGAACTGAGAGATAAATCAGTAGCAGAGCTTAATGAAGTGTTGCTTGAACTGCTTCGTGACCAGTTTAATTATCGTATGCAGAAATCAACTGGTCAGCTTGGTCAGACTCATCTGATGCCTGCTGTACGAAAGAATATTGCCAGAGTGAAAACTCTCATAAATGAAAAACGTGCCCAGTAATTTTACTGGCCAATATATAAATAACAGGTTTTAAGAGACATGACAGAAGCCGTCGAAACTAGCAATGAAATCGCCGCAGGCGCTAATGAAACCGCCGCTGCTGGTGTAACTAATGCACGTACTGCCACAGGCAGAGTTGTCAGTAACAAAATGGATAAGTCCATTACTGTGCTCGTGGAAAGACGAGTAAAGCATCCTGTGTACAGCAAGTATGTAACCAAGTCTTCAAGGCTGCATGCCCATGACGAGTCTAATGAATGTCAGGAAGGCGATACAGTGACTATCAAGGAAGTTCGCCCGATATCGAAAACCAAGACCTGGTCTCTGGTTTCTGTTGATGAAAAGGCGACCATTGTTTAGTTGTTTGGCTTGATAAAAGCTGGTTGGAAGATAGTAAAAACGAATTTAGTTTAAAAGGATAAGAGCGGCTAAATATCAGTGATATAAAGCCCGGAGAAGTAGAAATGATTCAAGTTCAATCCTATTTGGATGTTGCAGACAACAGCGGCGCTAGAAAAGTGATGTGCATCAAGGTGCTTGGTGGATCACATCGTCGTTATGCCAGGATTGGTGATGTAATCAAGGTTACTGTGAAGGAAGCCATTCCACGGGGTAAGGTAAAGAAAGGACAGGTGCTGAGCGCGCTTGTGGTTCGTACCAAGAGTGGTGTGCGTCGCCAGGACGGTTCGCTGATCAAGTTCGATGATAATGCGGCCATCCTGCTAAACACCCAGAATGCTCCTATTGGTACACGTGTTTTTGGACCGGTTACCAGGGAACTGCGAACAGAAAAATTTATGAGAATTATTTCTCTGGCTCCGGAAGTACTTTAGTCCTTCGGCAACCAGATTAAGAGATAGAGATTGCAACGATGCAGAAACTGAAACGTGATGATGAAGTAATTGTGATTGCCGGTAAAGACAAGGGCAAGCGCGGTAAGGTTACCCGGGTTATGGATAATGGCCGCCTGATTGTCTCTGGTATCAACATGGTTAAACGCCATACCAAACCTAATCCCAATCTGGGCAAGCAGGGTGGTATTGTTGAAAAAGAAGCAGCTATCCAGATTTCCAATGTCGCGATATTTAATTCGAAGACAGAGAAAGCTGATCGTGTAGGTATTCGAGTTGACGAAAATGGTGAAAAGGTCAGGGTATTTAAGTCTGACAGTTCAGCCATTGACTAGTATTGAATCTATTATTTTAAAAACAGATTAATTCAGACAGGTTAGAAAAAGATCATGGCTCGTTTAAGAGACGTTTATAAAAATACAGTGGTTCAGGAACTGCAGAATCAGTTCTCTTATGAAAACCCAATGCAAGTGCCCAAAATCACCAAAGTAGTGATTAATATGGGTAGTGGCGAATTTGGTGACAAAAAGATTCTGGATAATGCCCTGGATGACATGGCGAAGATCAGTGGCCAGAAGCCTATTGTAAATCTGGCTCGTAAATCCGTTGCGGGTTTCAAGGTTCGGGAAGGCTGGCCGGTTGGCTGCAAGGTAACACTGCGTGGCGAGCGTATGTATGAGTTCCTTGATCGTCTGGTATCTATTGCCATTCCACGTATTCGTGACTTCAGGGGACTTAGTGCCAAATCATTTGATGGCCGCGGAAATTATGCAATGGGTGTTACCGAGCAGATTATTTTCCCGGAAATTGAATATGACAAGATTGATAAGCTGCGCGGTATGGATATTACTATCACCACTACAGCTAAAAACAATGAAGAAGGCAGAGCCCTGTTACGGGCATTGAATTTTCCGTTAAAAGAAACTGCTCAGGCAGCAAGCGCCTGATATTCAGAACAGATATTGGTTTAAAGAGAACATAAGTTATGGCTAAAACCTCAATGATTGTAAGGGAGCAAAAGCGAACCAAAATGGTCGCCAAGTTCGCTGAAAAACGTGCTGCACTGAAAGCTGTCTTGAAAAGCCAGACCGCTTCTGATGAGGAAAAATGGGAAGCACAGGTTAAGCTGCAAAAGCTTCCCAGGGATGCAAGTCCTACCCGTCAGCGCAATCGTTGTCAGGTTACAGGTCGTCCACATGGCGTATACCGTAAATTTGGTTTATGCAGAAATAAATTACGTGAACATGCCATGAAAGGTGATGTTCCTGGCCTGACCAAGGCCAGTTGGTAACAACGAAGCAGGCAGTCAAAGAGACAAGAGGCAATAGACAAAATATGAGCATGTCAGACCCAATCGCAGATTTATTGACACGAATCAGGAATGCCCAGATGGCTGGTCTTCCGAATGTGTCCTGCCCGTCTTCGAAGATTAAACAGTCCATTCTTGATGTACTCAAGCAGGAAGGTTATATCAATGGTTATTCGATCAATGATGATCTGGTCAAACCACAACTTACCATTGATCTGAAATACTTTAATGGCAAGCCGGTTATTGAGTCTTTGCATCGTGGCAGTCGTCCGGGTTTGCGTCACTACGCAGGTAAAGATGCTATTCCATCCGTGCAGGCAGGCTTGGGCATCAGTGTGGTTTCAACCAATAAAGGTGTGATGACAGATAAAGCAGCACGTGGCGCCGGTATTGGTGGTGAAGTTCTCTGTACCGTTTTTTAATTTATAAAAATATCAAGTTTAAAAGAGCAGCAATATGTCCAGAATAGCAAACAGCCCAGTCGAACTGCCAAGCGGTGTCGAGGTCAATATAGCCAACGGTCTTGTTTCAGTGAAAGGAAGCAATGGTTCTTTGAACCTGCAACTTCATGATCTGGTCGATATCGTTAATGAAGATAACCAGCTCATGTTGTCAGCAAAGAAAGAAAGCAAAGAAGCAGTAGCCATGACTGGTACCTTCCGTTCTTTAGTAAACAATATGGTTGTGGGTGTAAGTCAAGGTTTTGAGAAAAAACTCCAGTTGATTGGTGTTGGATACAGAGCCAAGGCCGAAGGCAAAAGCATTAATCTTGTGGTGGGTTATTCACACCCTATTGATTACAACTTGCCTGAGGGCGTAACTGCAGATACCCCTACGCAGACGGAGATTGTCATCAAGGGCGCTGACAAACAGCAGGTTGGACAGGTTGCTGCTGAAATCAGAGAGTTCAGACCCCCGGAGCCTTATAAGGGCAAGGGTATTCGCTATGCTGACGAACATGTATTCAGAAAAGAAGCGAAGAAAAAATAATAGTCAGGCTTAAAAGATTTAGGTAATAGTTAACATTTAAAGAAAGAAAACAGACTACAGGAATAAGAGATAACACTATGAACGAGAAGAAAAAATCTCGTCTGAGACGCGCAAAAAGAACGCGCGCCAAGATCAGCGAACTGCGGGTTAACCGCCTTTGCATCTACAGAAGCCCACGGCATATCTATGCCCAGGTGATTTCTCCGGACCATAAAGTTTTGGCTACTGCCACCTCGCTTGGAGAAAAGAAAACTGGCAATGTTGAGTCTGCGATTCAGGTTGGTAAAGAAATTGCTGAGAAAGCCAAGGCGGCCGGTGTAACTTCAGTTGCTTTTGATCGTAGTGGTTATCAGTACCATGGGCGCGTAAAAGCATTAGCTGATGCTGCGCGTGAAAATGGATTGGAATTCTAGGAAAACGGTTTATACAAATGGCATATAAGAACGAACAAAACAAAAACGAAGAAGGCATGCAGGAAAAGCTGATTCAGGTCAACCGTGTAGCCAAGGTGGTGAAAGGTGGACGTATCTTTGGTTTTACCGCACTTACCGCAGTTGGTGATGGTAATGGCCGAGTCGGTTTTGGCCGTGGCAAAGCGCGAGAAGTTCCTTTGGCAATCCAGAAAGCCATGGAAGCTGCTCGTCGCAACATGATCAGTGTAAAACTTGACGGCGATACCTTGCAGTATCCAATCAAGGCCAGGCATGGTGCTTCCAAAATTTATATGCAGCCAGCCTCTGAAGGTACTGGTGTTATTGCCGGTGGTGCAATGCGTGCCATTCTTGAACTGGCCGGTGTTCATAATGTACTGGCTAAATGTTACGGGTCAACCAACCCGGTGAACGTTGTACGCGCTACGTTCAAAGGTTTGCAGCAGATGCGTGCTCCTGAAGAAGTAGCGGCAAAGCGCGGCAAGACTATCGAAGAAATTATTGGTTAAACCATTCTTGAGTAGCTGCACCTTCAAGAACACGACGGAAGTAGAGTAGAAAACATGGCTAACAAAACAGTTAAAGTCACACTGATAAAAAGCCCCATTGGTGCTTTAAAAAATCATAAAGCCTGCCTGACCGGACTTGGTCTGAGACGTATTCGCCAGGTCGTGGAAGTAGAAGACACAGCGGCAGTGCGTGGCATGATCAATAAGGTCATCCACCTGGTTGAAGTGGCCTGAGTCAGCACCAGTAGAAAGCTGGAAAAGTACCTTACTTAAATACTGATATTACATAGAAAGAATAGAAATTATGACAATCATGCGATTAAACACATTGGCCCCGGTTCCTGGTTCAGTCCAGGAAAAGAAACGTGTTGGCCGAGGTATAGGCAGCGGTTTTGGCAAAACTGCCGGTCGTGGCCATAAAGGTCAAAAGTCACGCACAGGTGGCGGTGTACGTCCGGGTTTTGAAGGTGGGCAGATGCCTTTGCAGAAACGTGTCCCCAAGTACGGATTCTTTTCCCGTATTGGTAACGTTACTGAAGAAGTACGTACTTCCGAGCTGAACAAGGTTGAAGGTGGTGTTATTAACCTGGAGACTCTTGAAAAGGCGAATATTATTAATCGCAAAACCAGGTTTGTAAAAATTATGCTTTCTGGTGATGTGACCACTGCCGTTACGGTTGAAGGTCTGGGTGTTTCAAAAGGTGCTAAGGCCGCTATTGAAGCAGCCGGTGGAAAGGTTATAGAAGCTGAAGTCAGAGTACCTGCCAAGAAAACCAAAAAGCAGCCTGCAGCAAAAGCAGACGCTTAAAACGAACATTACGAGTAATCGGGAAAATACACAGAAATGGCAACACCAGGAATGAGACCGGGCAAGGCTGACGGGCTGGCAGAATTAAAAGCCAGACTTGTCTTCGTGCTGATGGCGATAGTTGTATATCGCATCGGGACTCATATTCCTGTCCCAGGTATTAACCCTGACCAGTTGCAGGCATTGTTCAATCAGAATCAGGGTACTTTCCTTGGTCTGTTTAACATGTTCTCAGGCGGAGCTATAGAGCGCATGAGTATCTTTGCTCTGGGTATCATGCCTTATATTACTGCTTCTATTATTATGCAGTTGCTAACCGCTACAACTCCGCAACTGGAACAGTTGAAGAAAGAAGGTGAGTCGGGCCGTCGTAAAATTAGCCAGTACACTCGCTATGGTGCATTGTTTTTTGCGTCCATTCAGGCAGTGGCTATAACAACCGGACTGTTATCCCAGTTGGCTTTTGATGCCAATTTCAGTTTTTACTTTACTGCTTTTGTTTCCCTGGTGACGGGTGCAATGTTCCTTATGTGGCTGGGTGAACAGATTACTGAAAGAGGTGTAGGAAACGGTATTTCATTATTAATTTTTGCCGGTATCGTTGCTGGATTACCTGCAGCAATCGGACAGTCACTCGAACAGGCTGCCGAAGGCCAGATCCAGCCAATTGCGTTATTTGTTGTGGCGGTTATTGCAGCAGCGGTGATTGGTTGTGTGGTCTTTGTTGAGAGAGCCCAGCGCAGAATTACCGTTAACTATGCGCCCCGTCAGCAGGGTCGCAAGATGTACCAGGGGCAATCCAGTCATTTACCACTTAAGGTTAATATGGCCGGTGTTATTCCTGCAATTTTTGCCAGTAGCTTTCTGTTGTTTCCTGCTTCATTGGGGCAGTGGTTTGGCCAGAACGAAGGCATGCAATGGATGGCAGATCTGGCGTTGATTCTTGGTCCCGGGCAGCCGTTATATATTCTGGTGTTCGCTACCTTGATCGTCGCATTCTGTTTCTTTTATACATCACTGGTATTTAACCCGAAAGAAATTGCAGACAACCTGAGAAAGTCAGGCGCTTTTATTCCCGGCATTCGTCCCGGAGAGCATACCGCAACCTATGTGGACAGTGTGATGACCCGGTTGACCATGTTTGGTGCTGTATACATTACGATGATTTGTTTACTGCCGCAGTTTCTGCAGGTTGCTGCCAATGTGCCTTTCCAGTTGGGTGGTACTTCACTGCTGATTGTTGTGGTTGTTTGTATGGATTTTATGTCTCAGGTTCAGTCACACCTGATGTCACATCAATATGAATCACTGATGAAGAAGTCAAATATTGGTTCCTTCAAGCGATAGTGTGAAGAACAACGTACTGTGACGGTACAGTAAGTGATTTTGGAGAATAGTAATGAAAGTAAGAGCATCGGTTAAAAAGGTATGCCGCAACTGCAAAGTCATCAAGCGTGGTGGTGTTGTGCGCGTAATTTGCAAAGAGCCCCGTCACAAACAGCGACAGGGTTGATTTTTGAAGGGTCAGGCGATAAGCTATCGCGCCTTTTTCCCTGGTATCAGGTAGAACAGAAAGAATTTCAGTAACTAAATAACTGAAATATAAAGAATTTTAATAAGACAATTTTCAGTTAACACAGAAACTGAACATTTAATATACGTTGGAGTTTACATATGGCCCGTATTGCCGGAGTCAACATACCAGATAACAAACATATCGTGATATCACTGCGTTATGTTTTTGGGATTGGTCCTACCAAAGCACAGGCACTTTGTGAAGTGACTGGTATTTTGCCGACTACCAAGGTCAGTGATCTGAGTGAGGAGCAGTTGGACTCTATTCGTAATGAGATCAATAAAATGACGGTTGAAGGGGATCTGCGTCGTGAAATCTCCATGAACATCAAACGTCTGATGGATCTGGGTTCCTATCGTGGTATTCGTCACCGTCGCAGCCTGCCAGTTAACGGTCAGCGCACCAAGACCAATGCCAGAACTCGTAAAGGTCCACGTAAACCAATTCGCAAGTAATGCAATACTAATCTAGATATAAGAAATTTATATAGGAAGAAGAGTTAATGGCTAAACCCGGAGCAGGTCGCAAGAAAGCAAAAGTTGCCGTCAATGATGGTGTTGCTCACATTCATGCGTCTTTCAATAACACCATTATTACTATTACTGACCGCCAGGGTAACGCGTTGACCTGGGCTACTTCAGGTGGCTCCGGATTCCGTGGTTCCAGAAAGAGCACTCCGTTTGCTGCCCAGGTAGCCGCTGAGCGCGCTGGTAAAGCTGCTGTTGAGCTCTATAGCCTGAAAAACATTGATGTCAGGGTGAATGGTCCCGGTCCAGGACGTGAATCAGCTGTCAGGGCACTTAACTCATGTGGCCTGAAAGTCAGCAACATCACCGACGTTACGCCAATCCCGCATAACGGATGCAGGCCTCCAAAACGTCGCAGAGTGTAGCGGAGTGTAAATAGTTAAAAGAGTATAAGAACTACAAAGAGTTTAAATAGCTGAAAGCTAAACAGTAAAAGTTAATCGGAATAAAGAGTATGGCACGATATATTGGCCCCAAATGTAAATTATCCAGACGCGAAGGTACTGATCTCTTTCTGAAGAGTGGTGCACGTTCTCTGGGTGATAAATGTAATCTGGAAACTGTACCTGGTCAGCACGGTAATCGTCGTTCACGTCTGTCCGACTATGGTGTGCAGCTGCGTGAAAAACAGAAAGTGCGCCGTATGTACGGTGTGCTGGAAAAGCAGTTCAGTAATTACTACAAAGAGGCTGCTCGTCAGAAAGGCGCGACTGGTGAAAACCTGCTGCAACTTCTGGAGTCAAGGCTTGATAACGTAGTTTATCGTATCGGTTTTGGTGCTACCCGTGCAGAAGCCAGACAGCTGGTTTCCCACAAATCTATCCAGGTTAATGGACAGACTGTAAATATTGCGTCTTTCCAGGTTTCCGAGGGAGATGTTATTTCGGTTCGTGAGAAAGCCAAAAACCAGATGCGTATTAAATCAGCGCTTGATCAGGCTGCCTCGCGCGCTCAGGTCGAGTGGATTGATGTAAACGTTGACAAGTTGGAAGGTGTTTTCAAAAGCAAGCCGGAACGCAGTGAACTGCCTTCCGAAATTAATGAAAGCTTGATCGTTGAGCTTTACTCGAAATAAAGTCATTACCAGGCCTAAGAGGAATTCCATGCAAATTTCGTTAGCTGACTTTCTGACACCTCAAGTTATTCAGGTTGAAGAATTTGATAAGTGTCATTCAAAAGTAGTACTGGAGCCACTGGAAAGGGGCTTTGGACATACACTGGGCAATGCCTTGCGCAGAATCCTGCTGTCTTCCATGCCGGGTTGTGCTGTTGAAGAAGTAGAAATTGACGGTGTCGTTCATGAATACAGCACCATTGAAGGTGTGCAGGAAGATGTTATTGAAATCATTCTGAACCTGAAAGGGCTTGCGGTAATTCTTGAAGGCAAGGATGAAGTCGTTCTGAACCTGAATAAAAGCGGTAAAGGTCCAGTAACTGCCGGGGATATTACCCTGGAACAGGATGTTGAGATCATTAATCCTGAGCATCTGATCTGCAACCTGAATGAAAATGGTTCTATTAATATGCACATCAAGATCGGTGTTGGGCGCGGATACGCGCCTGTTGATACCCGACTGGATGAAGATGATGAAACACGTTCAGTTGGCAAACTCATGCTGGATGCTTCCTACACCCCGGTAAACAGAGTAACTTATACAGTAGAGAACGCTCGTGTTGAACAGCGTACAGACCTTGATAAGCTGGTTCTTGAGCTGGAAACCAATGGCACTATCGATCCAGAAGAAGCCATTCGTCAGGCCGCTACAATCATGCAGCATCAGCTGAATGTGTTTGTTGATCTGAAAAATGATTCTGTCAAGGAACCAGAACAGCAGGAAGACAAGATTGATCCGATTCTGCTGAGACCGGTTGATGACCTGGAGCTTACAGTTCGTTCTGCCAACTGTCTGAAAGCAGAAAACATTTATTATATTGGTGATTTGATTCAGCGTACCGAAGTGGAACTGCTGAAGACCCCGAACCTGGGTAAGAAATCACTGACAGAGATTAAAGATGTACTGGCTTCTAAAGGATTATCCCTTGGCCTGCGTCTTGAAAACTGGCCTCCTTCTTCTTTGAAGGGTGGTGAGCGAGCAGCTTAAATTTTACGGAAGCCATTGCGCTTCTATAGTTTGAATAGAAATATTATTAGGTAATACGTCATGCGTCATCGACATAGTGGTCGTCAGCTCAACAGAAATAGTAGTCATCGTAAAGCGATGTTTCGCAACATGACCAACTCGCTTGTTGAACATGAAATCATAAAAACAACTCTGGCAAAGGCCAAGGAATTGCGTGGCTTTGCTGAGCCGCTGATTACTCTGGCCAAAAGTGACAGTGTCGCTAATCGCAGGCTGGCTTTTGACCGTGTTCGCGACAAGTCGACAGTAGGTAAATTGTTTACCGAACTTGGACCGCGTTATGTTGAGCGCCCAGGTGGCTATGTTCGCATTATCAAATGTGGTTTGCGCACTGGTGACAAGGCACCGATGGCCTATGTTGAATTGATCGACAGGCCTGAAGAGGATTTCGATTATGATGATGCTGAAGAATCCTGATAAATAAAAAGTCCCAGTAAAAAAAGCCGTTATTTCGGCTTTTTTTATTTCCGAAACTCCAAAATTCAAGCATGGAAAAAAAGAGAGAGACAACCATGAGCAAATCTTTCCATCCCCCTGTTCGTACCCTGATGGGTCCCGGCCCCTCAGATGTTAATCCACGTGTTACTGCTGCAATGGGTGCGCCTACTATAGGCCATCTGGACCCGGCTTTTGTAGGGTTGATGGATGATATCAAGTCTTTGCTGCAGTATGCCTTTCAGACCAGTAACAAGTTAACCATCCCGGTATCCGCACCGGGTTCTGCGGGTATGGAAACCTGTTTTTATAACCTGCTTGAACGCGGTGAAAAAGCTATTGTCTGTCAGAATGGTGTGTTTGGCGGACGCATGAAAGAAAATGTTGAGCGCTGTGGGGCCGAGCCTGTCATGGTGCAGGATGACTGGGGCAAACCGGTTGATCTGAACAAGGTGGAAGATGCCTTAAAGGCTAATCCTGATGCCAAGTTGCTGGCTTTTGTGCATGCCGAAACCTCTACCGGTGCTCGAAGTGATGCAAAAGAACTGACCGCACTGGCGCACAAGTATGATTGTCTCTCTCTGGTAGACAGCGTTACCGGTCTTGCCGGCGTTGAGTTGGATGTGGATGGCTGGGGTATTGATGCCATCTACTCCGGCACACAAAAATGTCTTTCCTGCCCTCCCGGTATTTCACCCGTCAGTTTTGGTGATCGGGCAGTAGAAGTAATAAGCAGCCGTAAAACCAAGGTGCAAAGCTGGTTCCTGGATATGAATCTGGTCATGGGCTACTGGGGAGAAGGCTCACGTGCCTACCATCACACGGCACCGGTAAACAGTATGTATGGATTGCATGAAGCGCTGGTAATCCTCGAAGAGGAAGGCCTGGAAAACTCCTGGGCGCGTCATGCCAGAAATCATGAGGCTTTTGCTGCAGGTATTGAAGCCATGGGCCTGAGTTTTGTGGTTGCCAAGGAATATCGCTTGCCGCAACTCAATTCAGTGACCATCCCAGAAGGCATTGAAGAGGCCAAAGTACGGGCTGCCCTGCTGAAAGATTACAACCTGGAAATTGGTGCCGGACTGGGCGCGCTGGCCGGCAAGGTTTGGCGTATTGGCCTGATGGGCGAAAGCAGTTGCAAGACCAATGTGCTGGTTTGCCTCGGTGCGCTTGATGCGATACTTACTGACATGGGTGCTTCTATTAATAGCGGCAAGGCTGTAGCTGCTGCACAGGCGTATTACGCTAAATAAGTCGCCAGTCACAGGTTATCAGCGGAAACGTTGCAGGTCGGATAAGGTCCGCAGGACCGTCATCCGACTGACGTTTATGAGTCCCTTGACAGTTCTTCCA
>JAUHWU010000055.1 GCA_030427065.1 Gammaproteobacteria bacterium
GTAGGAGATTTCCGCCAGTTCACATTCAGTTTTGGTTCGAACGCAGGCACTGCGGGCTTCTGCATTTTCAAACAGGCCCATTTCACCAAAAAAGTCGCCAGGATTCAGATAGGCAATAACAGCTTCCTTGCCTTCCTCATCCTCAAGTACCACAGACACAGAGCCAGTCACTATATAGTACAGGGTCTCGCACTTGTCACCCTCATGGATGATAGTCGTCTTGTTAGGATACTTGCGCCGATGGGAATGGCTTAAGAAGTTTTCAAGATCCCGAATATGAGGCGTGATTGCCATCAAAACCATCCGTTTTACCCTCAACATTAACCAGTAATCAATTGTATATCACACTTTGGCAGGGGGTTCTATTTTTTAAAATATATTAGTGTTATTTCCTGGTCAAGTTGGATCTGTATCAGATTTTTTGCCTCAAGACCCGGTGCAATGAGTATGGGATAATACGCCACATTTAGCTGATTTACTGATACTGAGGAACATTATGAAAGCAACCATCACCTGGCAGGAAGAGGTCACATTCGAAGGCGAATCTGGCAGTGGTCACAAGATTATCATGGACGGCCCGGAAGACGCCGGCGGCAGAAATCTGGGGGCACGGCCAATGGAAATGATACTGCTCGGGGTTGGTACCTGCTCAGCGTTTGATGTGGTGGCCATTTTGAAAAAATCACGTCAGCAGATTACTGATTGCGTGACAGAAGTTGAAGCACAAAGAGCGGATTCAATTCCCGCCGTGTTTGAGAAAATCCACATGACCTTCAAGGTGAAGGGTAAAAATCTTGACCCGGATAAAGTGAAACGTGCCGTTGAATTATCAGCGGATAAATATTGTTCGGCATCCATCATGCTGCAACGCGGTGGTGTCGAAATTACCCATGATTTTGTAATTGAAGAGGCTTGAACACTGTCTGGCCCAGGCATTAAGGCAGGTCTGCCAAATTGTCGGAAAGCCTAAATTCGATAGGTCGTTCGTTTCATTACTGAGGCCATCAAGGCCATTGCGGATTTTACCGGTGAAGGTAATTCTGCGGCGCCGGCAGCCTCGGCATTGTCTGCGTGTTTTGCTTCGTCCTCAAGCATCTGCGTAAGGATGGCTTCGCTTTTACTATCTTGCGGGGACAGATTTTCCAGATGTTCCTGCAAATGAGTACACACCTGCTTTTCAGTTTCCGCCACAAAGCCCAGACTCCAGCGGTCGCCGGCTAATCCTGCAGCGGCTCCAATACTGAAAGAGAGGCCATACCAGAGCGGATTGAGCAGGCTCGGGTGCGAATCCAGTTCTTTCAGGCGGTCCTCGCACCAGCTTAAATGATCAATCTCCTCAGCTGCAGCGGCATTCATGCTGTCACCCACTTCCGGTAAGCGTGCAGTCAGGGCCTGACCCTGATACAGGGCCTGGGCACACACTTCGCCAGTATGATTAATGCGCATCAGTCCGGCAGTATGTTTTCTGACCTCATCTGTAAGTTCGGTTTCGGCCTGCGTTTGCGCCGGATTTTCCCTGCGTGCATGTACACTGCCCGGCACCAGGGTTTTCAGGGCGAGGTCGAAATTGGTTATCAGTTTATCTGCGATATTCATGGCTCGGCATTTTAGCAGGTTGGAAGTAACAAGTCTCAAGATGCAAGCAGGATAAAGGAAAAAGGATAAAGGATAAAGGTGGGCGGGGCAGGGAGACGCGGATAAAAAAGAGGCAAGAGACAAGCAACCATTCTTTTTAGCTTCAATGGTTTTCTGTAGGTCGGATAAGGACCGCAGGGACGCATCCGACATGGCGACCTGTGGTTGCCGCCTTGAGACTTGTCACTTGCGACTACCGCGCTTGCGCATTAAAGTGCTTTTTCGCGGGCGATTGCCCGATGACCGATATCCTTGCGGTAATAAACATCTTCCCAGTCAATCTGGTTGGCCAGTTGATAGGCACGGGCCTGAGCCTGGGTGACATTATCGCCGAGGGCTGTGGCGCACAGTACCCTGCCGCCATTGGTGACGACATCCTTGTTTTTCAGGGTGGTACCAGCATGAAAGATTTTACTGTGGGACGAACTGCTATCTGACTCCAGTCCGCTGATTTTCCTGCCTTTGGCATAAGTATTGGGATAGCCACCGGCAGCCAGAACTACACCCAATGCGGCCCTGTCATCAAATTCGATAGTGGTCTGATCCAGTGTTTTATTCAAGGCGGAGTAGCACAGGGCAACCAGGTCAGACTTCAGTCGCATCATGATGGGTTGTGCCTCCGGATCGCCAAAACGGCAGTTAAATTCCACTACCTTTGGCGTGCCGTCAGGCATGATCATCAGGCCTGCATAAAGAAAACCGGTATAGGTGTTACCTTCCTCTGCCATGCCTTTCACCGTAGGAAGAATAACTTCAGCCATGGCCCGTTCATGGATTTCGGGGGTCACAACAGGAGCCGGTGAATAGGCGCCCATACCGCCGGTATTGGGGCCAAGATCGCCATCATCCCTGGCTTTGTGGTCCTGGGAAGTAGCAAAGGGCAGGGCATGGGTGCCATCGACCAGGGCGATAAAACTGGCTTCTTCACCTTGCATGAATTCTTCAATAACAACACGGTGTCCGGCGTCTCCAAAACTGTTACCCGAGAGCATATCGCG
The DNA here is from genome assembly GCA_030427065.1 of Gammaproteobacteria bacterium. Taxonomy (GTDB): domain Bacteria; phylum Pseudomonadota; class Gammaproteobacteria; order Pseudomonadales; family Pseudohongiellaceae; genus Eutrophocola. The sequence goes on from JAUHWU010000055.1 coordinate 2,634, forward strand.
GATGGTGTTTTGGGCCTCTTCCTGAGTCTGGGCGATAATGACGCCCTTGCCGGCGGCCAGACCATCGGCCTTGATGACTATCGGAGTACCCTGTTCCTTGACGTAGGCAATGGCAGGGTCTACCTCGGTAAAATTCTGGTAGGCCGCGGAAGGAATTTGATGACGGGCGAGAAAATCCTTGGTGAAGGCCTTGGAACCTTCAAGTTGGGCGGCGCCTTTACTGGGGCCAAAACACTCGAGACCCTTAGCCTGGAAAAAATCAACAATACCATCGACCAGGGGGGCTTCCGGACCAATGATGGTGAGGCCAACATCATTTTCCTTAGCGTAACGGGTCAGGCTTTCAAAATCAGTTATATCCAGTGCCACATTTTTAATGCCAGGTTCATTGGCTGTACCTGCATTGCCCGGGACAACAAAAACAGTGTCCACTTGATTGGATTGCGAACATTTCCACGCCAGGGCATGTTCACGTCCGCCCGAGCCGATAATCATTACGTTCATAGTTAACCTTGAATTTAATAAAGTTGATCCTGACTAACTTGTTATCTGATAGACACAGGGTGTCTTGTAAAGAGGCAGGAGACTGGATGCATGATGCAAGAGGAAGTCTGCCAGTTTCAGATTTCAGTTTGTCATTTAGCTGTTTTTTGTAATAAGTAGTATTTCAATTTAAAAAACCGAGTCACTATTTTGTGCATCCTGCATCCTGCATCCTGCATCCAGTTATATTAATGCCTGAAATGGCGCATACCGGTAAACACCATCGCCATTCCCGCTTCATCTGCGGCGGCTATGACATTGTCATCGCGCATGGCGCCGCCGGGTTGAATCACCGCAGTGATGCCGGCCTGGGCAGCAGCTTCAACACCATCGGGAAAGGGGAAGAAGGCATCTGAGGCCATTACTGAACCTGCGACCTCAAGACCTTCATCCGCAGCCTTGATACTGGCAATTCTCGCGCTGTAAACTCGGCTCATCTGACCGGCACCAATGCCAATGGTTTGATTTTTTTTGACATATACGATGGCATTGGATTTAACAAATTTGACCACTTTCCAGGCGAACAGCAGGTCACGTATTTCATCTGCTGTGGGCTGGCGTTTGCTTACTATCTTCAGGTCAGCCTCAGTAATAATACCCATGTCGGTGTTTTGTATCAGCAAGCCACCGTTCACCCGTTTCATATCCAGCGACGGGCGCGGGCTCTCTGGCCACTGGCCACACACGAGCAAGCGCAGGTTTTCCTTGCTTGCCAGAACCTGTGCCGATGCATCAGTAGCGCCGGGGGCAATCACCACTTCGGCAAACTGCCGCTCAACAATGGCTTTGGCAGTAGCTGCATCAAGCTCGCGATTAAAAGCAATGATGCCACCAAAGGCGGAAGTGGGATCTGTCTGGTAAGCCTTCTCATAGGCTTCAAGAATTGTGCCGCCGCTGGCGACTCCACAGGGGTTGGCGTGTTTTACAATAACGCAGGCGGGTTCAACAAAGCCTTTTACACATTCCAGAGCAGCGTCAGTGTCATTGATATTATTAAAAGATAACTCTTTTCCCTGCAGTTGCTCGGCGGTAGAGATTGAACTTTCCAGGTCGCCTGATTCCACATAAAACGCGGCTTGCTGATGGGGGTTTTCGCCGTAGCGCATTGCCTGTTTTTTTATAAACTGCATGTTGTAGGTGCGGGGAAATTCCTCACTGGCGCCGGTCATTGTCCGGCTACCCAGGTAGTTCGCAATAGCGCCGTCGTACTGTGCGGTATGCTCAAAAGTGGCTACGGCAAGATCAAAGCGTGTTTCATTGCTGATACAGCCCTGATTGATCTTCATTTCGTCAATCACACGTGCATAATCGCCGGGATTGACGACGACGGTGACCCAGGCATGATTTTTGGCCGCTGCCCTGAGCATGGTGGGGCCACCAATATCGATATTCTCGATTGCAGTGGGCAGATCACAGTCAGGATTGGCAACGGTTGCCTGAAAGGGATAAAGATTGACCACCACCATATCGATGGGAGGAATATCATGAGCAGCCATGACGCCATCATCCTGGCCACGTCGGGCAAGGATGCCGCCATGTACTTTCGGGTGCAGTGTTTTTACCCGGCCATCCATCATTTCAGGAAAGCCGGTATATTCAGAAATTTCGGTGACGGGAATGCCTTCTGCGCGAAGCAATTTATAGGTGCCCCCGGTAGAGAGCAGTTCAACACCAAGATCATTAAGGGCACGGGCAAATTCAGCTATGCCGGATTTATCAGAAACACTGATGAGCGCTCGGCTCACGGGAGAGGGGGTTTGCGCATTCATTGCAGTTGAGTCTTCTTTTTTTGTTGAGGGACAGGAATGTTCAGCTTGTTGGTAACGGGTTATAAATTATGGATTATTGGCTCTTTGGCAGTTTCAAAGCGGCGCAAAATAAGACGCTAATTAAGCATGCCATACTTTTTTAATTTCTTGCGTAATGTACCACGATTCAACCCCAGCATGGCAGAGGCCTTGCTCTGATTGCTGCGGGTATATTGCATTACGCTTTCCAGCAGCGGGGCTTCAACTTCGGATAGCACCAGTTCATATAATTCGCTGATATGTTCATTATCAACTTTGGCAAGGTAGTCATTCAGGGAAGTGGTGACACATTCTCTCAGGGTCTGCCCCTGTTTTGGCATGCTGACCTGTTCGGTATCAGCAAGAGGTTCTGCTTTTTTGGTGCTGCCTGGATTGAATCGTTCTTCTTCGTCAAAGAAATTACTCATGCTGCCAGTTCCTTGAATTGTCGATTTTCTTTTAATTGTTGTTTTACTTCAGAACTTTTCAAGAATTCAAATATCGATTCCAGTGTGTCAAGTTGGGCGCTGCAGTCCTCAAGGCTGTTAAATTGTTTCCTGAAAGAAAGCACCAGACAATCCAGTGCCTGTGCGCTGATTTCCAGATCGTCGGCTTCTGCCAGGTTTCCAAGATACCAGGCGGTATGCTTGCGGGCAAAAAACACCCCTTTTACCGGACCGTAAAATTCATGCAGATTTTGTATATGAGCTGCCATGATGGCATGGATTTCCCCTAGTGTCTTTGTTCTTTTTAATGTGCCGTGCTCCAGGTAATAGTTTATGGCATCGAAAATCCAGGGTCTGCCCTGGGCGCCTCGACCTATCATCAATCCATCTGCCCGGGTTTGCCTGAGTACTTGCATGGCCTGTTGCGGTGACTGAATGTCGCCATTGGCAAATACAGGAATCGAGATAGCATCCTTGATAGCAGCGATGGTGTCGTATTCTACAGCTCCCTTGAAAGCGCAGGCCCGAGTTCTGCCATGAACCGCCAGGGACGTAATGCCACAATCTTCGGCTAATCTGGCAATAGCCACGCCATTACGATTCTCCGGATTCCAGCCAGTTCGGATTTTAAGTGTAACCGGGATATCGACGGCCTCAACGACAGCTTTCAGGATAGCTTCGACCTGGGTGGGGTATTGCAGTAGTGCTGAACCTGCAGAACGCTTCAGGACTTTCTTGGCTGGGCATCCCATGTTGATATCGATGATCTGGGCACCCTGTTCGGCATTCAGGCGTGCTGCCTCAGCCATCATCACAGGATCAGCACCGGCAATCTGGACTACACGGGGTTCTTCCTCGCCATCATGACAGCGGCGTAAACGTGACTTTTCCTGCCCCCAGAGTTTGATGTTGGAGGTCAGCATTTCCGATGGCGTCAGTGCAGCGCCATGGCTTCGGCAAAGACGACGAAAGGGTTGGTCCGTCACTCCTGCCATTGGTGCAAGCACAACACGTGAAGCCAATGAAAAGTTTCCGATTTTTATCACTACACAGACTCTACGGGTTTTTTACAGCAGGTAATATTACTAGATTTATGGGCAGATTCGAACCAAAGGCAGGATAATTTATCCGGGCCTGCGCGCTTGCTTTAAGTTGTTGCCAATCAGGGATTACGAAACACCAGCGAATAACCTGTTGCATCATCACCGGGATCAGCCAGTTCGAGTGAAACCTGAATGGAGGAGTGGGCCGGCATATGGGTAAACAGATGCATTTCTGATGGCAGGTATTCAAGTGGCATAAATACCCGGTTTGCCACGATAGTGCCGTTATTATTGGTGAAGTTCAGTTCTACCAGCGGGAACTCCTGCTCTCGGGCTGCATCATTACGGAAAATAAAATTAACCAAAAGTACATCGGGCAAGCCGGGATGAGAGCGGATCAGCAGCTCTTCCGTAATCAGGGCGGTAAGGTCTATTAAGGATGTGTCGGGGCAATCTACAAAATTGCACAGACGCGCCGTTAACGGATCGAAGCGTTCATTCTCAAGCAATGAGTCGAGATTAAACCAGACATATTGCCCGCCAAGACTTAAAACCAGTAACAAGCTGGCCGCTATCAGGCCGAAGGTTTTCATTTTCTTCAGGGGATCGTGGGACCTGGTCAGTTCCACTGGCTCTTCATTAATAGCTTCCAGATTTTCCTGGGGCAATGGCGGGAGTGAGTCGTCATCTCTTAATGCCGAGAGATTGTTGTGGATGAAGGCTTTTTCAGCATCAGCCTGAAACGCAATATTTCCGAACAGTGGTGTTCCTTCCTGAGGGGGTAGTGCTTTTGTAAGCACAGATGACCAGGCAACGGCGCGACGTTGCTGGCTTACCGGGATGTTTTCACTAGCGACAAAGTCCGGTGACAGGGTTGGAATAGTACTTTCACCTGCAGTTGCCTCAACCTGTGCGCTAGTTATTTCCATGCTGAAATCGTTTGTTGCAGGTTCTGCTTCCTCAATAGTCTGGTGATCATCCTCCTGGCTAATGACAGACTCGGTGTCTGTATCAGGTTCTATATCATGTGTCGGGATAATGTCCGTATCAGATGGTTCTGTTGTGGGCTGGTCATCGGCATAGCCTTGCTGCAGGTCGCTGCCAGGCGGCTCTTCAGCCGTTTCTGTGAGAGTCGTATCGGGTGCTGCTTCAGCATCTTCCATAGCCACCGTTTGTGAGTCGTTCTGCGCTAATGTTTGCTCAGTGGAATCCGCAAAAAAGCGATTATCTTCAGGAGTCAATTTGAAACTGAAATCTATGGTTTTTACTTGATACGCAGCAGGGTTCAGGAAAGCGCTGAACTCGCCAGGACTTTTCTGTTCCGGGTTAGCTATGGCCTGTTCTCTGGCAGGTTCGTTGAGGGTATCTTCGGTAAATGAAGGTGATGTTTGCTGTAGGGGTTCTGCATGGTTCGTATCTTCCATGCTTTCCTTGTCGCCTTGCCCAGCGTTCTCGCCATGGGTTTCCAGCGGGAATACCTGCTCCTCGAATAACAGGGCGGTTTCTTCCGTGGATTCTTGCTGCACGGATTCTGTTACTTCCGTGTTTTCGGATTGTGTCGGGTCCCCTTCAACGGCATCAAAGGTTTCCCAGGAGATAAAAGGGCTTGATGCTTCTTCCAAAGAGTCTGTGTCTGTGAGCGCTGAATTGTTATTAGCGCTGTCTTCAGCAACATATGCTGTTTCACCAGGTGTGAGGTTGTTTGCAGCATAAAGCTCATCAACATCAGGCTCCATGGTAAAAAGGGGAATACCTTCCTGCTCTGGCACCTGAGTTTCAGAAACCGGGAAGTTCTGCTCTACAGATTCAAGTGATGAATTATCTACAGGAGACTGTCCCCTGATTTGGCTTTGCGTGTTCTCGCTATGTTCATTATTCTTTTTATCCGCTGTGTTTTCGCGGGACTCGCTGTGTTCCCTTAGCGAAATTCTGTTCTGGTCAGCGAGAAAAACTTCCATGCACGAGCCACATCTGACGACACCATTGGCAGCCTGCATGTGTTCATCGCTGACCTTGAATGAGGTCTGGCAGAACGGGCATTGAGTGAGGAAGTTGTTCATTGAAAATCAGGGTTAAGGTTTGTCTGTCATTCTATCCCGTCTGCATAAATTTTAGTGACAGGAATTATTTGGGCCTGCTACTGATCTGGCTCTCAGGCTTTACGTCTACCGTCCAGTCTAACCCAGTCTCCCTGGTAAAGAGGTGGAGAAAAACTGACCCATTTTTCATAAGCTGACATGACTTCTACAGCCTGTTCCCGCAAGATACCGGAAAGCACTATTATGCCTTGGGGTTTTAACATGGCGGTCAGGTATTCGGCCAGGTTAACCAGCGGGCCGGCAAGGATGTTGGCCAGCACAATATCGACCTGCTGTAATTTTTCAAGGCGCAGGGCATTGGCAAAATCACCTGGCAAATATAGCTCAAAACGTGTCTGGGGCAGGGAGTTCTTTTTACAGTTATCGCTCGTGGCCTGGAGCGCCTGTGGATCATTATCTATCCCGTAAACCTTGTCTGCGCCAAGTAGCAGAGCCGCAATACCAAGGATTCCGGAACCACATCCGTAATCAATCAGATCCTTGTTGCCAACATTGTTGGCGGCCAGCCACTCCAGGCACATGGCAGTGGTGGGATGGGTTCCGGTGCCAAATGCCAGCCCCGGATCCAGTTCCATGATCACCCTGTTTTCATTGTCAGTGTCCGGTTTCATGCCGGTGGGACAGACCCACAAGTGGTCGGCAAAACACATGGGTTGAAAATCATCGAGCCAGGCGCGTTCCCAATCCTGATCTTCAAGATGGGTCAGGGGGCAGGAGGATAGATTTAAGGTGGCAAGTGCGTCATCAAGACTTGCCTGTAAGGCAGGCTTGTCCTGCTCCGAGGAGAACAGTCCGAGCACGGTTACCAGATCCCATATCGGCGTTTCCCCGGGGCCAGGTTCGAAAATCGGTTGATCTTCTGAATCAGTGAGGGTGACAGAAAGGGCGCCGGCATCAAGCAATAGTTGCTCAACTGTGTCAGCTTGCGTTGCCCGCACCGGAATCTGTATTTGTAGCCAGGAGATGGTTTAAGACCCTTTTCCAGTATGGATTGTGAATTAAGCTGGCGCGCTAACCACTATATAATTGTATCTGACAGACTGGCTCTAGCGGTTTTTGAGCTTTTCTTCCAGGTAATGGATGTTGGCGCCGCCTTTCCTGAAGCCTTCATCTTTCATGATATCGACCTGTAAGGGAATGTTTGTCTTGATTCCATCCACCAGCATTTCACCAAGTGCATTCTGCATTCGGCCAATGGCCACTTCCCGGGTTGGGCCGAAGGCAATCAGCTTGGCAATCAGCGAATCATAATAGGGTGGTACGGTATAGCCGCTGTAGATATGAGAATCCACCCTGATACCATTTCCACCCGGTGAATGGAAAAGCGTTACTTTCCCAGGGCTTGGCATGAAGGTATTCGGATCTTCAGCATTGATCCGGCATTCAATAGCGTGCCCGATAATATGGATGTCTTCCTGTTTTACTGACAGCTCAAGACCTGCGGCAATGCGTAATTGTTCCCTGACAATATCGATGCCGGTGACACGTTCTGTGACCGGATGCTCCACCTGCACGCGAGTGTTCATTTCAATAAAATAAAACTTACCGTCTTCGTAGAGGAATTCCAGGGTTCCGGCACCGCGGTATTTAATTTTCTCACAGGCCTTGATGCAGGTGTCCATGATGTCTGCCCGGGTTTTCTCGTCAATACCCGGAGCTGGTGCTTCCTCAACGACTTTCTGATGGCGACGCTGCATGGAGCAGTCACGATCACCAAGACAAATGGCATTGCCTCTGCCGTCACCGATGATCTGAATTTCAACATGGCGCGGATTGCCCAGAAATTTTTCCAGATACACGACATCACTGCCGAAATAGGATTTGGCTTCGCTTCTGGTGACCTGAATTGACTTGATCAGGTCCTCGGCTTTTTCGACGACGCGCATTCCTCGGCCACCCCCGCCGGCAGCAGCCTTGATCATTACCGGGAAGCCAATTTTTTCAGCAAGCGCGAGAATTTCCTGTTCATCTTCACCCAATGGTCCGTCCGAGCCGGGGACTGTGGGAACGCCGGCTTTACGCATGACTTCAATAGCACTGACCTTGTCTCCCATGGAGCGAATGGTTTCAGCTGTAGGGCCAATAAAGATAAACCCGCACTGCTCCACCTGTTCGGCAAAATCAGCATTTTCAGAAAGGAAGCCGTATCCGGGATGCACAGCATCGGCGTTGGTAAGTTCCATGGCACTGATCAGGGCTGGAACATTCAGGTAGCTGTCGGTAGACGAGGGGGGGCCGATACAGACTGATTCATCGGATAGCATCACATGCATAAGATCCCGGTCTGCCGTGGAATGCACCGCGACAGTTTTAATGCCCATTTCCTTGCAGGCTCTGAGAACTCGCAATGCAATTTCACCGCGGTTTGCTATTAATACTTTTTTCAACATGAGTAAATACTTCCTGGGGGTTTGTGAGTCACTAGATGATAGTTACCAGTGGCTGATCAAACTCGACGGGCTCTCCGTCTTGCACCAGGATTGCTTCTATTGTGCCAGCCTTGCCGGCTTCAATCTGGTTCATCATTTTCATGGCTTCGATAATACAGATGACATCGCCTGCCTGTACCTGCTTGCCCACTTCTATAAAAGCCGGGGAAGTGGGAGAGGGTGAGCGATAGAAAGTGCCAACCATGGGGGATTTAACGGGCTCACCTTTGTACTGTGTGGCGCTGCTTTGAGCTTCTGCTGCTTCAGTAGCCGCTGCCGGTGCTAGGGCGGCAACTGCTGGCGCAGCAGGCGCCTGAATATATTGAGGTGCAGGCGCGGCATAGGGGGAGTTGCGAGTGATACGAACCGCTTCCTCACCTTCCTTGATTTCTATTTCCGCTACGTCAGATGATTCAAGTAATTCAATAAGTTTTTTTACTTTTCTGATATCCATTTTTATCTCTTTAGTTACCTGTGTTTGCCTGTTTCTGGTTTTAAAGTTTTGTTATTGGTCAATTTTGTCTGGCTCCGGGGGCTAAGCCATTCAGCTTTTGTACATCCCTGAATGCGTACTATGGTCCTTGTTTTCCCTGTTCAGGTGACTGTAATTATTTAATTCGTGCCAGCGCTGCCTGCAACGCCAGTTCATAGCCAACCGGACCCAGACCTACTATGCTGCCAACAGCAATATCACTTAAAAAGGAATGCTTTCGAAATTCCTCCCTAGCATGTACATTCGAGAGATGGACTTCAATAAACGGAATATTCACGGCTAGCAGGGCGTCTCTAAGGGCTATACTGGTGTGGGTTAACGCTGCCGGATTGATAATAATGAAGCTTATTCCGGCTTTTTTTGCCGAGTGGACCCGTTCGATGATTTCAGCTTCAGCATTGCTTTGCAGAAACTCAATCTGGTTGCCTGTTCTTGTGCAAAGATCTGATAGCTTTGCATTGATATCATCCAGAGTATCGGAGCCATAAATTTCTGGTTCCCTGCTACCCAGCAAATTCAGGTTTGGACCATTAATAACCAATAAGGCTGCCATTGTGTCACCGTATGTGTGGGGGAGAGCCATTTTAGCTGATTTTTATGCTAATGGCGTTAAAAAAAGTGCAGATTAGCATTTTTAGGCGATGATGCCTACAAGATCGGAACATATTTCATCAATTATTCATTAATGAGCAATGTGAGGAGTTACAGTTGGTTTAACAGGCCTTATCAGTCTTTTTTGAGGTTTTCCATATACTTTGTAAACTTTTTCCGACTTTTGCCGTCATTTACCAACAAAACGATCATGTTAGCTCCATTTCGCACATATATTTTCCTCTCTCTGGCAATTGCGTTGGCAGGTTCAGCGTCTGCTCAAACCGATGAATTGGCGAGAATTCATATTGATGGAGGGGATGAGGAGTTAATAGCCAATATACGCAATCATCTGCGAATCGGCGCTGAATCCTGTGACACCCCGTTGTCCCGACTTAACCGCCTGGCGCCCCAGGTGAGAGCCAATATGCGCAATGCCGCCAATGCGCTGGGCTATTACCGAAGCACTTTTGAGTTGACCTTCAGCAAGCTTGAAGAATGTTGGTTATTGACTGTCAGTGTGGTTCCGGGAGAGCAAATTCTGGTAAATAATGTAAGTATTCACATCTCTGCCAGTAATGAAGAACAGGCTTTATTTCAGGAAATTATTGATGAATTGCCGGTTTTGGAGCAGGAGCCACTGCATCATGGAAAATACGAATCCATAAAGAGTACTTTAAGTGCCAGAGCCATTGAGAACGGGTATTTTTCTGCGCGTTTGCTGCGCTCGGAAATACAGGTGGATATGACGGCCTATGTGGCTGAAATACTTATTCATTTTGAGCCTGGTCCACGATTTTCCTTTGGCGAAATCAATATTGAACCGGTACCCGGTTTTTCGCAGACCTTTATCAATAGCCTGGTAATCCTGGAGACGGGAGAACCCTACAGCAGCGAGCGCCTTCTCGAACAGCGTACCAACTTTGATCAAAGCCGTTATTTCAATGTGATAAATGTGTCTCCCCAGTTATCAAGCGTCAGTCAGGGGGCGGTGCCAATTGATATCTCCCTTGCCCCCAGAGCCCGAAATGCCTGGTCAACCGGAGTCGGTTTCACTACCGATACCGGGCCGCGAGTCAGGGCAACCTATGAAAACCGCTATATCAATACCCGTGGGCACCATATTGATAGTGATTTGGGCTTATCGCCAATCAGGTCCCAGGCAAATATGGCCTATATTATTCCACTGCAAGACCCTGTTCGTGAGGACCTGAGTGTTGCCACAGGCCTGGTTACGGAAAATGCCGAGACCTATAACAGTGACCGGTTCAAGCTTGAAATGGCCTATCATCGGCAATCCTCCTCTGGTTGGCTGGAGACGTATTCGGTTGATTATCTGCGGGATAATTATACGGTGGACCTGCAGCAGGATACGGTGACCCTTTCCATGCCTGGCTACAGTCTTTCCAAAACAGAGGCCGATGACCTGATTTTTCCAACCCGCGGCTGGAAGCTGTTTGGCCAGATTCGTGGTGCCAGTGATACTCTGATTTCTGATACAACATTTCTACAGATATATGGTAGTGGTAAAGGCATTATTAATGTCGGACCCGGTCGCATTGTCAGCAGGTTTGAAATAGGCTCAACCTGGATTGATGTTCCGGAAGATCTGCCCGCTTCCATACGCTTTTTTGCCGGTGGAGACCAGAGTCTTAGAGGATACACGTACAATTCTCTGGGTCCGTTGAATGAAAACAGCGAAGTTGTCGGTGGTACTCACTTACTGACGGGGAGTCTGGAATATGACTTTCCCATTAAAAACAGCTGGCGTGCGGCAGTTTTTGCTGATGGTGGTAATGCCTTTTCTGACAGCGAATTTGACTGGAAGCAAAGTGTCGGTGTCGGGGTACGCTGGCTATCGCCTATAGGGCCGATCAGACTTGATCTTGCCCATGCAATGAGTGACGAGGGCGGTTTCCGTTTTCATATCACCATGGGGCCAGATCTGTGATGCCTGGCGCTATTTTAAGTGTGGCAAAAATCACCATGAAAAGCCTGGTATTTGTTCTCGGCCTGGCGATTTTCATGATACTCATAGCGGTGGGAACAGAAGTCGGTTCAGCCTGGACGCTAAAGCGGGCTTTACAGTTCGTTTCAGACTCCAGTACTTATGAATTGTCTTTCGAGGAAATGAATGGCGTATTGCGGGATGAAATCAGTTTTGTAAACCTCTCCATTCGTGACACCGAAACCGGCATGACAATGGTGGCTGGAAATATTTCCATGATCTGGCACCCAGCGGCCCTTTTTAATCATGAACTCCACATAAGAAATTTTCAGGCCGGCCAGGTAGTGGTCGATCTGCCAGAAGTTGATGATTTACAGGATGATCCTGCAGAAAAGGATATTGCTGCTGTATTGCAGAGTGTTTTTTCCCTGCCGGTAACGATTCAGCTTGATCAGGTGATGATTGCCAACATAAGCATCAGGAATGGTATGACCCGGCGTATCGCCAGGCTTTCGTTGGCTGGCAAAGTGGATACACAGAGCCTTGCATTGCAGGCCAATCTGGAAAGAGACCCAACAAGCTCGATTTCAGCAGATCTGCTTCTGACCTCAAATGTCTATAGCGTGGAAGGGACAGCTGACTGGCGCACAACTTTTTCAGAAATGGCTTTTAACGGCAGTTTGATGCTTGGTGGAAGTCTGGATGAATTGAATATTGAGCATGTTCTTGTTGCTCCTGTCAGCCTGAATTCCACTGGTCGTATTACAACCGGGCTGCTGGATGGGCGATTGCCCGAAATAGAATTACAGCATGAAATTCGCGACTTTAACGGAGCCGGTTTTGCCCAGCCGGGGCTGGATCAGATAGAAAATCTTACGGCTCGCTTCACCACAGCGGGGACTGTCCAGGCGCTGGGTTTGCAGGGCGAACTGGAAGCCCGTATCCGTAATTTCGGCGAGCTGATGACTTCCTTTGATGTGACCTACCAGCCTGATGCTGTTCAATTGCAGCGAATTCATCTGGACAGCCAAAGATTGACACTTTCTGCTTCCGGTGAGTATGTCCTGTCTCCTCAAAACTCACTGTCTCTGGATTGGGCTCTTGAAAACTTTACCGATGGTGATTTGTTTGAAAACCTGGAACTTATCTCAGTGGAGGGCGACGGCAGTATCGAAATGGAGTTTGTGAACGGCCAGCGAAAAACCCTTGTCAGTATTGCGGATCTGGCTGGTGAGATAAACAGTTTTCCTCTTTCCGGTGCCGGAGAAATCCGTCTGCTGGATAACAGTATTGAAGAAATAGATGTGAACCTGGCGGCAGGAGGAAATTCCCTGGCGCTGAGTGGATTAATTACACCGGCAATGGACCTGCAATGGAATTTGCAAGCGCCGGCGCTAAACCGGATTTTATCTACCCTGCAAGGGCAGGCAAATGGCGAAGGCCGCTTAAGCGGAACGCCGCAGTTGCCTCAACTTAATGGCATATTTAATGGAAGCGGTATTCGTTACGCCGATCAAACTGTGCAAATGGAGATAGATAGTATTCAGGCGCAAGCGCGTTACGACGGTTCTGATAATCGCGTGGAGCTGGATTTCGTCAATCTGGGTTGGGGTAGCGGAGAACAAAGAGTGGTTTTGCCAAGGGGTGAATTATTGGCCTGGGGGGCTTTGCCAGCCCATAAATTCGCGTTGGAAACCACTTCATCCCTGGGAAATTTTCAACTTGAGGCCGCTGGCGAATATCAGCAGCAAAGCTGGGATGGTGAGATTTCAGCAGCGACTATTCAATCCATCTATGGCGATTGGCAGCTGAGCGATCCCTTGTCTATCGCGGCGTCAGCAGATCAGGTCAGTCTGTCTGAGCATTGTTGGGCAATGACTTCCTTCAGTGCATGCGCTCAGGCCAACTGGATTGCTAATGCAGGAGCCAGCGGGGAAATCATCCTCAATGATTTTCCCCTGTCTTATCTCAATAATCGCCAACTCATGGAAGACGCTGGAATGAATGACATTCTGGATGTGCTTGATGGCAGGCCAAAAGGCCTTGAAGACCTGTTGGGTGAGTATGCTGTCTCGCTACCGCAAAACAGCTTTATAGATGGCAGGGTGGATGTGGAATCTTCTTTTTTCGGGCTCGGCGCTGATTGGGTGGAAACCGGTTTTGAAGTTGTGTTGTCTCCCCGAGACCTGCTTGTTGGTGTGGTTATTCAGGCGACTGAGGATTCATCAAGTGCGGAACTTCGGGTAGAAAGTTACGGGCTGGATGAGGTGCGTTTGGAGCTTATGAGGGAGTCAGCGTTGTGGACGCTGGATAGCGGTTTTCAGGTTTTTGTACCAGAAACAGATGGGCTGGATTTTCAGGGAGCTTTTGATGGACGCGTCACCCTTGATGATGAAAGGTCTCTGGGAGGGGATTTTGAACTTGGGTTCAATAATATTGCCTGGTTGGAAGCGCTGGTTCCCAATTTGCTTGATCCGCAGGGAGAGCTGCAGGCAAACGGAAAAATAAGCGGTAATCTGACGCGACCCTTGCTGATTTTTGATGCAAATCTGGCTGGTGGCAGTTTTGAATTGCCAGAATATGGACTCTTGCTGAGTGATATTGAACTGGCTCTGCACAGTGAACAGAATAATGAAGTGACCATTGCGGGGCAGGCGAAATCCGGTGAGGGCCAGATAAGCTTTAACAGTCATATAAGCACGCCTTTTATGAATAGCAGAACAATGCAGCTGGAAGTCGGCGGTGAGGATTTTCAGGTCATTAACATTCCGGGCACACAGGTGACAGTGAATCCTGATCTTTCCTTTAATTACGACAACAACATACTTGATATCAATGGTTCATTGTTGATGCCGCAATTTGATCTGGATATCAGCAGTAATATAGCTCTGGTGGGCAATGGCTCAGTCAGTGTTTCCAGAGACGTTGTGGTGCTTAATCTGCCTCCTGAGCTGGAAGGTTCCGTCCATACATCTGATGATGGCCTTATGGGACTTGTTCCGGTTACCGGGAATGTGATGCTTGGACTGGGCGATGAAGTGCGATTTCGTGGCTTTGGGCTGGATCTGAACCTTAATGGTGAATTGATGTTGGAACAAAGTATCGACAGACCACTGCTGGCCTATGGGGAGTTGGGGATTCCCAGTGGCAGCTATGCCCTCTACGGACAGCGTCTAACTATTGAAAACGGTAAATTACTGTTTCTGGGTAATCCCTTAAACCCTGCAGTGGATATCAGAGCGGAACGACAGACGCCCAATGCCATGGTGGGTTTACAAATGAATGGCACCATTCGCAATCTGCAGGCACAGTTGTTTTCCGTTCCCGGCTTGCCTGAGAGTGAAGTCCTTTCATTACTGGTAACAGGCCGGTCTTTTCAGAATACCGGTAACCAGGAGGGCGCAAATATGCTCAATGCCATTGCCCTGTTAAGTCTGGAAAAGAATAATGGACTGACCAACAGTGTCAGAAGAGGGCTCGGACTGGATATGGTGGATATTAGTACCAGTGAGGACTACCGTGACAGTGCTCTTGGTCTGGGCAAATATCTGCGGCCAAACCTGTTCATGCGTTATGACATTGGCCTGTTTGACAGGGAAAACACGCTTACCCTGGAATATATTCTCACTGAGCGTATAAGACTTGAGGTGGAAACCGGTGTTAGTCAGAGTGTGGATTTGACGTATACGGTGGAGAAATAGTTGCAAGTCTCAAGTTACAGGGAAAAGATAAAGGAAAAAGGATAAAGGTGGGCGGTGCAGGCAGGCGGCAGACAAAAATAAGAGACAAGCAACCCCTCTCTCAGGCTTCAATGGTTTGCTGTAGGTCGGATAAGGACCGCAGGGACGCATCCGACAAGGCGACTTTGAATAGGATGCAGGAGACAGGATGCAGGATGCAGGAGGAGGGCTCGTGGTTTGTTTGTGGGGGTGGGATAGAAATGGAATTTGGAGCCAGGTGGTGTGGGGACATTTTTTTGTAGGTCGGATAAGGACCGCAGGGACGCATCCGACAGGGCGACCTCTGGTCGCCTGATTGAGACTTGAGACTTGAGACTTGAGACTTGAGACTTCTAACTTTCCTATTCCGGCAATGTCAGCGTCACCGGTGTCATTTGTAACGGATAACAATAACGGTCTTTTGCGCAGCCCTGGTATTGCAGGGTGAAATTTGCGGTATTGTTTTCCATTGTCAGTGACGCCAGGGGAAAGCGAATCAGCAGGCGGTCAAAGTAGACTTCCACTTCACCAAAAAATTCATCTTCTATCACTTTTCCGGTTGGTAATTCGGGCAGTGAATAAACATGACCCTCATTATCAGCAACGCTGATACTTTTTTGGTAAAGGTAGTAACCTTCTT
>JAUHWU010000056.1 GCA_030427065.1 Gammaproteobacteria bacterium
AGAGAGCAGGATTCTGCAGGCATTCAAACTCCTGCTTGGCAAGCATCCTGATCTGCTTTTGATTCTGGTGCCCAGGCACCCTGAAAGGTTTGATGGCGTATTCGAACTGGCTAACAAGCAAGGGTACAGCTGCGCCCGGCGAAGCCGTGAAGGTGTTGCTGAGGCTTCCCATCAGATTTTGCTGGGCGATTCCATGGGTGAAATGCAATATTACTTTAGTCTTGCTGATGTCGCTTTTGTCGGTGGTTCCCTGGTGGCCACCGGATGTCAGAATATTATTGAGCCGGCGGCACTGGGATTACCGGTTATTACCGGCCCTTCTCTTTTCAATTTCCAGGCGGTCAGCGAAGAACTGCTAAAGGCAGGCGGGATGGTGAGTGTCGTTAATGCGCAAGAACTTGCCGAGGTGGTCGATGGCTTGCTGGCAGATGAGGAAAAGAGGGCCGCGATGGCGAAGGCTGCGCTGGCGGTGGTTGAAAAAAACCAGGGCGCCAGCGACAGAAATCTCAATGAAATCAGCCAACTGCTTTTAGTGCTGGCATTAAGAAAAGCCGCCAGTCACTAATTTGCGCTGATTATTCCAGCCAGTTATTTAAATCAACGACATCCTGTGGACTCAAAATACCGGCCGCCTGCTTCAGGGTCAGAGTATTAATCACATAATTGTAGCGGGCATTGGCATAATCACGGCGTGTCTGGAACAGCGTGCGTTGGGCCAGTACCACATCGACCACATTTCGGGTGCCGACTTCAGCGCCTACTTCGGTTGCTTCCAGGGCGCTTTCCGCAGAAATTATTGCCTGGGCCCGTGCCTGAACGGCAAGTACATCGGTTTCCACACTGCGGTAGCTGTTACGGGTACTTTGCGTACTATCACGCTGGGTTTTCAATAACGCTTCCTCACTGGCATCGCGTGTGTAGTAAGCCTGCCTTTTACGGGCACCATTGAGCCCGCCAGCATAGAGGGGGTAGGAAAAGTTCAGCGTAATATTGGTACGCTCTGAAGCAATCGCCGGGAAAAAGCTGAAGGGGTTGGCAGACTGATTCCAGCCATAACCGGCATTAATTTCCAAGGTGGGAAACATCGAGGCACGGGCTGATTTGGCGTCTTCCTGCTTGGCAGCATAATCAAATTCTGCCGACTTGATTGCCAAATTATTTTCCATGGCCAGATTTACCCACGCCTCGAGGGAGTCCGGGTTTATCGATTCAATGGGGAAGTCACTATTCAGACTTTCCAGATTACTGTGGGGACGACCGGTAATGGCTTCCAGTGCCTCAAGGGTCTGATTCAGATTGTTTTCTTCTACCAGGCGATTTACCCGTGCCAGGTCATAATTTGCCTGGCTATCATAGACATCGGTAATCGGTATCAGGCCCACTTCAAAACGCTCCCGGGTTTGTTCAAGTACCCGTGATGCTGCATCTTCTTCAGCCTGGAAAGAGGCCAGGTTATCCTGTGAACGCAAAACGTTAAAATAGGCTGTAGCCACTTTGAGGATTAGTTGCTGTTCGGCCTGGGCGAGATTGGCAGCGGCCTGGCGATCGGTGTTTTTTGCAGATTTGAACGCATACCAGGCCTCAAAATTAAGTAATGCCTGGTTAATACTGAGATTATAGCCTTTGGTATTAAAGCCATTCTGGAAACTGTGGGGTTGTCCAAAAGCGGTCGCTACAGCCGGGCCGGCGGTATCGCGACTGGTGGATCCACCGACAGTCACCCGGGGCAGCAGGAACGAACGACCCTGGTCAATGGTGGTATGGGAGGCATTATAGGTAGCTCTTGCCTGACGGATTTCAGGGTCATTGTTGGCGGCCAGTTCAAATATCTGGGCCAGGTCATCTGCCTGTACAGTTGAAAAGGGCAGAGCCAGTATTATGCAGGCGAGAGCTTTCCCAAGGCGCCTGTCCAGCCCCGTGGCTACTCTGGCCAATTTGAATTCCTGTTGTGACTTTTTGTTGCCGCCCATCATTTCTCGTCCCTCGAGCAAATAAGTTAACGCTATGAATATCTTATAAAATTTGCAATCCTGCCAGAAAGCAAAAAGAGTTGACTGACTGGTCAGTCAGTTTCTGTTTTTTTCATGAATATGTCAAGTAGGAAAAAGAATTCTACGTGAGCCTTCTTCCAATTGATCAAAGGTTCTTCCAAAAAACTTCCCTTTAAGGGCATTGGTAACGGCACCATAGCCCGGACTTTATTAACAGCTGTAGTGAATTTATTCAGTAAAGCATCGTTTGCGGGCTTGCCCCATATCTTTTGCATAACATAGATTGCAAGTTGCATGATCCCGGGAGTTGAAGATTGCTCAGCAAAAACACATCAACGGTTCCCGGTCTTGTGAACACCACAGTGTTATTTCGACGGGTTTATGGCGCAACATTGTAACAAACAATAAAACAATAAGGCATGCGCGAATGTAATTTTACAAGCACGGGAAAAGAGCGCGTCAGTGAAGATATTTTCAGTATCAATAGCAGGGAAATTCTGCATAATAGGGGCTTGTTACTGGCACGCCAAAGTGGCGTGGCTTGTGCTTTAGGCAGCATAATCAGGCGCATAATTTTTGATCCTGTGGGCGGGTATTTCTCAGCCTCTACCAACCTCTGGAAGCCATGGAATCGGTTCTTGTTATATGTCCTTTATTTGGATATGGTGAGATGAGGCAAGTCAGATTATTGAAGACTTCAATGGAATGTTTGATCAGGTGCTGGTTCAGGTTCTTGAAGCAAGCTGAAGTGTCTGGCTGAAATTTGAAGTTGTGAAAGTCCATTGAAAGTCCATTGAAAGTCGGCTAAAAATTGGTTGAAAGTTAAATGAAATTAAAAAGCTATACCATTGATTTAAGTGAACAGATGGCAGTTTGTGATGCCAACTATATTCGCTTGCTTAAGTTACTTGGTAATACACGCTCAATGAGTCAGCGTATTTTTGAGTTACCTGGCCTTGGTCTTGCCGATAAGAGTGAGAAAATATCCGTTAGCTTGAATGTGCTTGAGGAATTCAAGTACACCAGTACGATTTCTATTCGACAAATACGCTCTCCAAATCAGGGCAAACATAAAAAGTATGGACGTATTGTCAATACTCCGGTAAAAACACTAGTACAAAAAAAAGAAGAATTAGAATCAGAACAACTAAAACATGTAGATGAAATAGTTGAAGATGGGGCCTGTAAGAGTGCTGCACATTTCAGTTCGCCTGAAATGATAATTCGTGTTTATCACGATGCTAAAACAGCCGAAGTAACCAGTTACCAGAATCACAAGTATTTCAAGGCGGTATATCCGGTACCCAATCCTTATATGTATCAATGTGATGAAAAAGAGCAGCTTAATCTGTTTTTGGCAGAATGGCTGAACCTTTGCATCAATGAGGGTTTGAGCAATACGGATGAACTATATTTTGAAAAGCTGACCTGCTAATAACTGCTGGTTCCTGATCCAGGAAAGGTTAAAGTTATTAAGAGCAACGCAGGCTATGTTTATCATAGGTTCTGTCAAGGTCGTCGGGGACAGTGTGTGAGAGTGAATGAAGTTGGCTGAAGTCCCGAAACATAATAATCAGACCTTTCGCCTGGTCCAGATCACCGATTCGCATTTATTTGCTGATCGAAGCACTATTTTTGATGGTCTCAACACATTTGAGACCCTTAAAGATATTATTGCGCTTGTTGGGGCTCAGCAGCAAAACATTGACTATATTCTGTGTACCGGTGATTTAACCCAAGACTCCTCTATTGAGGCATACCACCATTTTATTGAAGCCTTATCTCCACTTGATGCTCCCCAACTATGGATACCGGGAAACCATGATATCCGTAGCCAGATGCAGCAGGTGCTGGATCAGAACAGTATTCAACTGAGCCGCTCGGTCGAGCTGGGTAACTGGCGCATTATCATGTTGAATTCCAGTGTCGAAGGGCGGGTCTACGGACTACTTGACCAAAAAGAGTTGGCAGACCTCGACCTTGAACTGGCAGATAGCGAGCGTAGTAATTCTCATGTTCTTATTTGCGTACACCATAATTGCCTGCCGGTTAAGGCAGCCTGGCTGCAGCAACACAGCCTGAAAAACAGTGATGAGCTGTTCGCCATTACTGATAAATATTCACATGTGAAAGGCATTCTTTACGGGCATATTCATCAGGAGTCCGAAGCCCTGCGTAACGGGGTTAAAATCATGGCAACGCCCTCGACCTGTATTCAGTTCCATCCAGACAATGATGAATTTACTATCGATAATCAAAATCCTGGCTATCGCTGGCTTGATCTCGATCCGGACGGCACTATCAACGCCAGGGTTGAGCGAATAGAAGATAAGTCCTATAACATTGATTTTGACAGTACCGGATATTGACAGGATTGATCGAAGCACTATGACCGCTCTGGTCTGCAATAACCTATAAAAAATTCCCTGATTTCTTAAATAACTTTCCACCCAAAAGAGTGATTCATCGTATAATCAGGCGATGAAATCGAGCCTGCCGCTTATTATCTATATTCACGGATTTAACAGCTCACCTGCCTCTGAAAAAGCCCGGAATTTCATTACCTACTGTAAACAGTTCAATGCGTTCAATCTTCAAGTGCCGGCACTTTCCCATAACCCGGAAATTGCCATTGGTCAGCTGGAAAAGCTGATAAGTGATGCTGGGGGCAGGCCATACCTGTTGGTTGGCAGTTCACTGGGTGGGTATTACGCTACTTACCTGGCAGAAAAATATGGTTGCCGGGCGGCTCTGGTAAACCCGGCCGTTTCACCGGTTAAAAATCTGGGTGAGGGGTTTCTCGGGCCACAAAAGAATCTGTATACCGGTGAAGAATATGAGTTCACTCGTGACTATGGTGTGTTTCTGGATTCATTGGACATTGATCCTCTACAGCATCCACAAAACTATCTGCTGTTGGTGCAGACTGGTGATCAAGTACTTGACTATCATCTGGCCGTGGAGCGTTATGCCGGATCGCTGCAAGTGGTACAGGAAGGAGGCAGTCATCGCTTTGAAGGCTTTGACAGGATGATTGCGCCTATTCTGGAGTTTGCCGAAAACGGCACACTTGGCCAGGAAACCATGGCGACGATTCATAGTATTAATGCACAGTATTAATGAAATAGTATTTAACCAATAGCATTCAACTAATTGATTCACAGTTCAGGAAAGCAAAACAAGCATGAGTAAAGACTATACCTCAGATTCCATTGAAGTCCTGACCGGGCTTGACCCTGTCAGACGACGGCCCGGTATGTATACAGATACCTCCCGGCCCAATCACCTGGTGCAGGAAGTGGTCGATAACAGTGTCGATGAGGCGCTGGCGGGACATGCCCGGAATATCAAGGTAACCCTGCATAAGGATGGCACCGTAGAGGTTACTGATGATGGTCGCGGCATGCCGGTGGATGTCCATCCTGAGGAAAAAGTCTCCGGCGTTGAGCTGATTCTTACCCGGCTTCACGCGGGTGGCAAATTCAATAATGACAATTACAAATTTTCCGGTGGCTTGCACGGAGTTGGCGTCTCCGTGGTCAATGCGCTCTCCAGCGAGCTGGAAGTCCTTGTCAAACGTGACGGCAATTTGCATCAGATGACGTTTGCCGATGGCGAGAAAAAGACGCCACTAAAAGTTATCGACAAGGTGGGACAACGAAACACCGGAACCACCATCAGGTTTACGCCGAATCCCAAGTATTTTGATTCCCCCAATATATCCATTCCTCGACTGATTCATGTACTGCGAGCCAAGGCAGTGCTGTGTCCTGGGCTACACATGATCTTCGAAGACCTCACGGTCAGGGAAGACAAGGCACAAAGTGAGGAGTGGTGTTATGAAGATGGCCTTACCGATTACCTGATTCAATCCACCAAGGGCTTTGAGAGTATCCCTGCGGAACCCTTTACCGGTTCCATGCAGGGAAATGATGAGGCCGTAGACTGGGCTGTGTTATGGCTGCCGGACGGTGGTGAGTTGATCACAGAGAGTTACGTTAACCTGATTCCAACGATGCTGGGTGGCACCCATGTTAATGGTTTCAGAACCGGCATGCTGGAAGCTATCAGGGAGTTTTGTGAGTATCGCAATCTTCTGCCCAGAGGGGTGAAGCTCAGTGCTGATGATGTCTGGGAGCGTTGTTGTTATATCCTGTCGACGAAAATGGCAGACCCGCAGTTTGCCGGTCAAACCAAGGAAAAACTCTCCTCGCGACAAAGCGCCGTGTTTATTTCCGGGGTGGTTAAGGATTCCTTCGGGCTTTGGTTGAACCAGCATACGGACGAAGGGCTGGAGATCGCCGAGATGTGCATTCACCATGCACAAAGCAGAATGCGCGAAGGCAAAAAAGTAGTACGCAAGAAAGTGACTGCTGGGCCGGCATTACCCGGGAAACTGGCAGACTGCAGCACCCAGGATGTTGAGGCCGGTGAATTATTTCTGGTGGAGGGTGACTCTGCCGGAGGCTCGGCGAAACAGGCAAGAGACAGGGAAACCCAGGCTGTCATGCCCTTGCGGGGAAAGATACTTAATACCTGGGAAGTAGATTCCGGTGAAATTCTGGCGTCACAGGAAGTGCATGACATTTCCGTTGCCATGGGTGTGGATCCGGCTTCTGATGATCTGACCGGCCTGCGTTATGGAAAAATCTGCATTCTGGCTGACGCGGATTCAGATGGTCTGCATATTGCCACCTTGCTCAGCGCCTTGTTCGTGAAACATTTCCGACCGGTGGTTGATGCAGGCCATATTTATGTGGCAATGCCGCCTCTGTACCGTATTGATGTGGGTAAAGAGGTTTTTTATGCTCTTGATGAAGATGAGAAAAACGGTGTGCTCGACCGTATCGCCGCTGAAAACAAGAAAGGCAAGCCGAATGTTCAGCGCTTCAAGGGTCTGGGTGAAATGAACCCGCTACAGCTTCGCGAAACTACCATGAGCAGGGATACGCGCAGACTGGTCCAGCTGAACGTTGACCAGGTGCACAAGACCGATGAGCTGATGGATATGTTGCTGGCCAAGAAGCGCTCCCCGGATCGCAAGCAGTGGCTGGAAAAATACGGCAACCTCGCAGAAATTTTAGAATAGTCGCAAGTTACAAGTCCCAGGTCACAAGGGCCAGTTTGGGGCTTGAGACGTGTAACTTGAAACCCGGAATTTGAATGATTAACTATTACTGAGCGTAATAAAGGTAATTAAAAGTTTATGACCGACCTGATCACATTGAACGAAGATGGCAAGGAACAGATGGCGCTACGAACATTTGTCGAGCAGTCCTATCTGAATTATTCCATGTATGTCATTAACGACAGGGCGTTGCCACATATTGGCGACGGCCTGAAACCGGTGCAGCGCCGCATTGTTTACGCGATGTCGGAACTGGGGCTGAAATCCACGGCAAAGTACAAGAAATCAGCGCGTACCATTGGTGACGTCATTGGTAAGTACCACCCCCATGGCGATTCTGCCTGCTATGAAGCCATGGTGTTGATGGCTCAACCCTTTTCCTACCGTTATCCGATTATTGATGGACAGGGTAACTGGGGTTCCCCGGATGACCCGAAATCATTCGCAGCCATGCGCTATACAGAATCAAAAATGCAGGCCTATGCCGATGTTCTGCTGTCAGAGCTGGGACAGGACACTGTCGACTGGAAGCTTAATTTCGACGGTGAACTGGAAGAGCCCATTATTCTCCCCGCACGTTTGCCGAATGTGCTTTTGAATGGTGGCAGTGGTATTGCGGTGGGCATGGCAACTGATATTCCACCGCATAATTTACGTGAAGTAGCACAAGCCTGTATTCATCTGCTGGATAATCCTAAAGCAACGGTGGCGGATTTATGCCAGTTTGTGCAGGGTCCGGATTTTCCCACCCATGCAGAAATCATTACCCCGCAAGAGGAAATCCATCAGCTCTACGAGACCGGCCGCGGCATGATAAAAGGGCGCGCCGTCTATATAAAAGAGCAAGGCGATATTGTCATTACCGCGTTGCCTTACCAGGTTTCCGGTTCGAAAGTGCTGGAACAAATTGCAGCGCAGATGCAGAAGAAAAAATTGCCAATGATTGTTGATCTGCGTGACGAATCTGATCATGAAAACCCGACCCGCATAGTTATTGTGCCACGATCCAACCGTATTGATGTGGATGCCGTTATGGCGCATCTGTTTTCCACCACGGATCTGGAGAAAAGCTATCGGGTGAATTTCAATATGATTGGAATTGATGGCAAGCCACAGGTCAAAGGCCTGGTGGGTTTGCTCAAGGAATGGCTTGAGTTCAGAACAGCTACGGTCACTCGACGTCTTCAATATCGACTCGACAAGATCAATGCCCGACTACATATTCTGGATGCACTACTGATCGCCTTCCTGAACATCGATGAAGTAATAGAGATCATTCGAACTGAAGACAAGCCCAAGCCGGTGTTGATGAAACGTTTTGGTCTCAGTGATATTCAGGCGGAAGCAATCCTTGATCTGCGCCTGCGTAATCTTGCCAAGCTGGAAGAAATGAAAATCAAAGGCGAACAAAAAGAGCTGGCTGAAGAAAGAGAGACGCTGGAAAGCCTGCTGGGCTCAAAAACCCGCCTGAAAACGCTGATTAAAAAAGAAATCAAGGAAGATGCAGAGACCTATGGTGATGAGCGCCGTTCGGAACTGGTTATCAGGGAAGAAGCCCAGGCCTTCAGGGAAGAAGAGCTGATTTCGACAGAGCCAGTGACAATTATTCTTTCCGAAGGCGGTTGGGTAAGAGCTGCCAAGGGCCACGATGTGGATGCCTCAACTCTCGCCTATAAATCTGGCGATAAATTAAAGCTCAGTGCTCGAGGCAAGAGTAATCAAAATGCCATGTTCCTGGATTCTACCGGACGTGCCTATACACTGGCGGCACACTCCCTGCCATCGGCAAGGGGTATGGGTGAGCCGCTATCTGGTCGGGTTAAACCGCCTTCCGGTGCAAGTTTTGAAGGTCTGGTGATTGGAGAGCCAACAGAGCTTTGTCTGGTTGCTTCAGATGCCGGTTACGGTTTTATTACCAAACTGGAAAACCTGGTGAGTAAGAACAAGGCAGGCAAGCAGTTACTTTCGTTGCCTAAAGGCGCGAAAGTTTTGTCGCCTGCACCGGTAGATGACCTGGAAAATTGTGAAGTGGTCAGTATTACCAATGAAGGCAGAATGCTGATGTTCAAATTATCACAGTTGCCTGAGCTGGCCAAAGGTAAAGGTAACAAGATTATAAATATTCCTTCAGCCCGGGTTGCAGAAAGAGTTGAGTTTGTTGTGGCGGTGACAGTACTCAAGGAAGGTCAAATATTGACAGTTCATTCAGGTAAACGCTATATCAATTTGCCGTTGTCAGATCTTGAACATTACCGTGGCGAAAGAGGTCGGCGGGGCAACAAATTGCCACGTGGGTTTCAGAAAGTCGATAAGGTGGAAGTGCAGGATAAATAAAATAGCCTGAATTCTGCTTTTGGCTTATTGCTGCTTTTTCAGTATCCTTTGTCATCCAGTATGATTATTGAGGCAGGTCGAATTATTTCGCCTGGTTCTGGAGTCAGGCTCTCTTGGCTGATAATGATGAAAAAATGAATCAGCAGGGAATTAAATCCCTGCCTGAAAAGGAATCCACGCCAGAGCCTCCAGGTGAGGCCGATCATGGGCGTAAAAAAAATTCTTCTCCTCATAACGTTGTCAGCTTATCCCGTCTCAATAAAATGTTGTCGCGACTGGCCGGCAGCGAATTTTGCATTCGCTTGTATGTTGGAGAACAGGTCAGCCAAATAGATGATTCTGTACTTGATGCCATGGCTCATTGTTATGCCAGGCTTGCGCGGGAAAAGTGGTACGAAAACTGGTCAGCAGAATCTGCAAAGGAAGAGCTGGAAAAGTACTTCAAGGCCGATGAAGACAGAATAAATATACTAAGTATGGTATTTCGGGGCGAAGAAGTTGTTGGATTTTGTTGGGCGTTTGTTATTTCTGCGAATAATCCAGGCAATCTAGCTGCGCATTTTTCTTCAAGCAAGCTGGGTAATAAAGATAATTTAAACGCGATAGTGGAGTGGCTTGCCCAGGCTGGTGGCAGGGAAAAGCTGATCTGTATCCGTGACCTGGGCGTTCTCAAACAATACAAAAAAATTCGTGCACCTCTATTATGCTCTCCCGTTTTTACCAGAGCCCTTGGTTTTGATTGCAAATATATTTTTCTTCGAACTCCGGTCAGTAGTGAATCATTGAAGTGGAGTATGGGGATAGGATTTGTTCCGGTACATTATTTTGTGATTAACCATATGCTGTTAATGCTTGGAGATCTTGAGCATAGCGTTAAGGAATATGATTTCAGGATTCTGGATTATTTTGCCATGCAAATGGCTGCGATACTTGATCAGGACAAAGATTTTGATGCAATCATGCAGCAAACAGAATTAAATTATGAAGAAAAGATGCATGTAATGCAGAATTTAAGCGCCAATATCGCTCATGAGATGAGAACCCCGTTGTCGGGAGTCAGGGCCAGTATGGATGGTATTGAATCCTACTTGCCGCTATTGGTGCAGACGTATCGAGAACATATCGCAGACAATCCTGATGCTGTTCAGACTATCCGTGAAGATCATCTGAATACTCTGGAAAAAACACCGGAGAGAATTGCTCTAATGGTTGACCAGGCTAATAGCGTAATTGATATGTTGTTGATGAATCTCAGGGATAATACGGTAGACAAGTCACAATACAGCATCTATTCCGCTGCAGATCTTATTCATCAAGCCCTGGACCGTTATCCGTTCAAGCGCGGAGAACGTGACAAGGTATCACTGCAGTTAACGCATGATTTCTATTTTCTGGGATTGGATAACCTGTTTATTTTTGTCATCTTTAATCTACTTAAAAATGCTATTTACTCAATAAATTCAGCACTTAAAGGCCAGATTACTATCGAGCTAAAACCTGGCAAGGGAGTAAACCGTATTATTTTTCGTGATACCGGAGAAGGCATGGACAAACAGGTGCTGAGTCGGATATTCGACGGATTTTTTACTACCCGCACGGATGGTACCGGTGTCGGGTTGGCATTTTGCAGGCGCACCATACGTAGTTTTGACGGTGATATAACTTGCGCTGCACAGTCGGGTGAATATGCCGAATTCACCATTAATTTGCCGGCAACATGAAAAAAATTTACTGGTAAAAGCTAATGCAGTATTTCCCGGTTAAGTGAATTATTTTCAATAAAGTCGGCGTAAGGAATAACTTCCCCCTGGTAACATTCTGGAAGATCTTTCTGCGCAAGCTTGGCAACGTAATAATTGGTTGCTGAATTGAATTTGATGGCTGGATGATAATAATTCTCCCACTCTTTAATAAATGGGTGTTCAGAGGTAAGTTGTTCAGCAATTTCAACTTCATCGAAAGCGGGAATATAGTTTCCTCGCATAACTTCATTGATCAGTTTATTGGAAGCATTCAACTGCTTAAGCACAATAATGTGCTGCTTAAGAGCCTGTTCGCTATAAACAATTAAGCCACGTTTTTTCCCTTTTTGATCAAGCATAAGATAGCCCGTATGCGGATGATCAATCATGTAGTATTCCAGACACCGGGTTTTCAATCGCAGGTCATGGAAATATTCCTGGAATTTCGCATCCGTTAAAAAAGAATCATGATGGGAAGCAATTATAGGGTCAGTTATCAGCTTGTAGCTGCTGCGAAAATACTGCTCTGAAAAAATTGAGATTGTTGAATTGAGCACATTCTTCAGGCGCGGATTATGCTTGTCTATATACTGATCAATCAGCTGCTTGTTAAATGCCTTGATTGCCAGTTCCGTATCTGCGTGACCTGTTAGCAGTACTTTTTTGATAAATGGATTTTTTAGTTCCATTAAAAATTCCAGGCCATTCATTTCAGGCATCGAATAATCTACCACCACTGTGGAGCTGGTTTGGAATCGATTACCGTTATAAATTTCTTCATAGAGCCTGCCGATATTCACATGGGAAAGAGAATCGGAATCCTGTGGTCCGGTTTTGTAATTACTGTAGCAACGTTCCTGCAGGCTAACTTGCTTGTGTGAATTGTTGGCATAATCCAGTGCTTCAGAGGCCGATTGAAACAGTCTATAGCTGAGATTTTTATCAAGCATCAGGCTGATGCCATCAAGAAAATCAGGGTCGTCATCGACCATGATTACCTGGGTGGGGAAATAAAATGGGTGGCCAACTTTTATACTATCTTCCATTGTGCTTTTCTTGCGCGCCTGTGCTTTTTATTGTGCTGACGTTTTATCAGGGGTATCAATATATCAGGGATATCTTTATAAAGAATCATCGATAATAGTGGGCGACTGTCATAATTCTTATAAATACTTGTGCTTTATTTTGAGAGCGCCAAGTATTGAGTTCAACTCCCGGAATTTGTCCTGTTTTCCATCAGTGTGCCTGATCAGTTATTTTCGTTGTTCCAAGTATGTGGTCGCATTGCTTTCGTATCAATTCCTTTTCGCCTGCAAAGTTGTTTGACAGAATATATGCCATAAATGAAACGTTGTCTGCGGGCATACTGATTTCATGCTGTCCTGCAGTTTCGAATTGTTCAAACTGCATGGCCTGTGAACAGGCAGAATCGCTGATTATTAATTGATTAGGTGCACTTTGTTTGCAAAGGAAATAAGCGATGTCAATGGTTTTGCCAAGCATGCCACACTCTTTTACATTATCACTGAAAAGACCTGGAGCCAGGAAGATGTCACCACTGTGAATAGCCATCCTGAACTCAAGAACCTGTTCCACTTTTTCTTTATGGCGCAGGTTGATTTTGCTCATCATCAGCTGGAACAGGCCGGCACACTGCAATGCATTAATGCTATGTCTGTCCTTGCAATCAATCGTGTCAAAACTGATGAGTATTGAGTCGCCGCTCTGGCGCTGGAATGAACCACCAAAGAGGCTTGCTGCCTGTTTCAAGTAAAAAATATATTCCCGTAACAGGTTGGCAAGTGTAGGTGGGTGCAAAAGCTCGATTGCTGTATTGATATTGACCACCTTGATTACCAGCATGCTGGCATTCACCTTTACCGGCGCACTTTCAGATTCTTCGTCTGCCTTTTCCCAGACGCCGGTTTCCAGCAGCTTTTCTTCCATATCCTCAAACTTGGACAGTAGCCCGTCCAGAGCGAGCTCCAGGCGTTGGGTTTCACTTTGATCACTGTCAGTTAACTCATCATGCCCGGTTTTTCTGGTGATGGTTTGAATCATGGCGAGGATGGGTGAAGTAATTGCGCCGGATAAGGTAAATGCAGTGCTGACCACCAGAATTAAAGAGATGCTCAATACCAGTAAAAACAGATTGCGCATACGTGACTGGAATCCGGCAACAGCCAAACTGTCCAGTTCCAGCTGGATTGATCCGGCAATAGCGTCCTGCACAGTGATATAGGCACTATAAAAGCCTGGCTGCTCGGGAAGAATAGTTGCGTTCGCGTTATTGACGCTGGCTTTGCCCGCACTTGCCAGCTGCCTTCCATCAACATCGAAAACAGTGGCATAAACAATATTACTGTCTCTCACCAGTTGGGTAAGTACAACATTCAATCCCAGCGGATCATTGACCAGCACCAACTCGCGTACTGAAGTAGCGGTTTGTTCCGCAAGGGAGGCGCCGAGAATATCGCTATATTCGCGTAAAGAGCGGTTTAATTCATTCTGAAATAATAACCAGAATGCAGATGTGACCACGATAAACAGAATGGCAAAACTAAGTGCCAGTTTATGACTGGTTTGTAGCCTGATATTACCCACGTAGGCTGCCCCGATTGATTATTCTTGTGCGTACTTGATAGTGTAACTATTTTTTCAGATTTTTTATCTACAGCAAAACTTGAACTGATTGTTTGCCAGTAATGAGGCGTAGTTTAGCTTGTCGCGGGAAAAAAAGCCTTAGGGAACCTCTGATTAAGTCTAGTATGTCTCTGCGAGGATCTGAACCGCTATGATGCTAGGCGCAGTCCGCCGCTCATAGCGTCACTATTAGCAAGGGCTGCAACAACGCAGCGTGGCGGTTCAGGCCCCGCCCTGCGGGGCCTTCAGGCAGCACGCGCTACTGCGTTGAGCTTTCTTGACAGGTGGTCGACATGCCTGCGAAAGTTCGCCTTGTCTCGCGCACTGCCTGAAGGCCAGAGACACACTAGACTTAATCAGAGGTTCCCTAGCTTCTTCAGAACATTGAGCGCTTCAGGCACAAAGAGTGATTATATTTTCCTGAGGGAAAGCATATTCCATTGATTTGCCTGGCTGGCCAAGGCAGTTGCCCTGAATAAGGTCAACGCCTAACTCCCATAGCAATGGAAGCGACTCGATTTCCTTAATCCCTGAAATTCCTACACTGACTTGTTCGTGGTGCAGGGCACTGATGAGCTTGCGCACAGATTGCTGCTGCTTTTTGCTGTAAAGAATTTCGCTGTACAGTGATTGATCCAGCATCACAAAATGCGGCTTTATGGTGGTCACCAGGGCAAGTGGCTCCATTGCGCTGCCAAAACGGGATATGCCAATACCAATACCCAATTCACCAAGGTTGGTGCAAAAAGCCCGGGCTAACTGGCTGTTTCCATGCAGATCTATTTCGCTGATCAGAAACACCAGTTTATCCGCAGATCCCTTGTAACGTTGTAGTGAAGTACTTAACCAGGTCAGCATGCTCTTGTTAACCAGGGTATTCCCACTGACGGGAATAAATAAAAGCTTGCTGCTATCTTTCTGAATGTCTTGCTGACTGAGTAGAAGATTCAGTACTTCCTTGTCAATTTCCCCGGCCAGATTATGAATATTGGCATGAGCAAGCAGTTCTTCTGAGCTAACTTCGCCAGCTTGCCCTTCCGGATAAAAAAGCACTTCATATCTGCTCAGGCTGTCCGGGGTAAAACAGAGCAGGGGTTGAAAGCGACAGTGCCACTTTCCGGAATCCAGACTCTTCCTGATCAGATCAACAATGACGGTATTGTGTGTGTGACAGGCAGCGTCCCCTGCTGCGTATGTCAGGGGCAGGTTTCGATTTATGCGAGCCCGGTTAATCATGTCCTGGGCATCCAGCGCCAGTTCATTGATGAAGGTCAGGCCCAGCGAGGCACTGATGGCCATTGGATTATCGCCACCGGAAAAGGCGCTGTTAAGCCTGCGGTGTATATAGTTTGCCAGGGTGACGCCCTGTTCTGCGCTGCTGTCATACAACAGCAAACCGAATTCATTCTCTGCCATCCTTGAGGCAACGAATGGTTTACTAATCGCCTTGTTCAGAAACTCGCTGATTTCATAAAGTAACTGGTTGGTACCCGATTTGCCAATGGTAGCCTGCATTTCCTGAAATGCATCAATCTGCACGATCATCAGGGAGCACAATTGCTGTTGGCCAATTGCCCTGGCAATGGCAGCTTCAACCTTGTCGGTAAAAATTTCCTCATTTTTCAGACGCGTTAACAGATCCTGAGTAGCCAGGGTTTGTTTGTCCCGTGAGTAAGTCGTGTTTCCCCGGGCTGGCTTGACTGTCACCTGCAAACAGTTTTCATTGTTGAAAATTATCGGTGAAAAGCCCAGGGAAAGTTTTTGCGAGGCTGCCTTGCTGCAGACCTGAAGTGTTGTCGAGGCAGACGTCTCACTGTTCAGAATTCTGGCCAGTGCTTGTCTGTCTGCTTCAGTGAGCAGATCCTGCATTGAACAATGCAAAAGTTTTTTTCTGTCCAATGCGCTGGATGCACTGTTATCAAGACGGGAAAATAATGCCACGTAACGATCGTTACAGTAGCGGTGTTGACCTTTGCAAAGAATAGCCAGAGCGTCCTGGCAACTGTCCAGCAGCAGACGATGCTGTCTTTCCATTTCCCTGATCCGGTTTGCCATCATGCGATTGTTCATTTTTTCCCGGCAATACAAGGCCTGTTTTTTTATCGACTGTGACAATGCCGTAATGTTTGAGGCAGGGATTACCTCATGGTCAAGCGCCTTTGTTGCGTGTGCTTTTTCCCTAGAGAATTTCTTGGAGCAGGCAATGATCAGGGCGGGCGAGCCTGGTGTTTTAGCGTAGAGTTCGAGCCAGTGTTCGGGAATGATGACATCGCTTTCGACAAGCAACACCAGATCGGCAGGTTCCTCTTGCAGATGTTGAGTAAATGTCGTCGCGTTACTCACGCCGGTTGCGCGGATCGCTATATGGTCTTTACGTAATGCTGCAATCAACTGGTTTGCCAGAGAATTACAGGAGCTGACCACGAGCATGTGAAAAGGCGGGGATGTTTTCATGTCAGGAAGTCCTTTTCCTTTATTGCTATTGGTGTTGTTCGGTTGGGTGACCTTGCCAGCGTATTGTTATGTTTTCCTTTATTTTCCCTTTTATTTTTCAGGCAACTGGTGTTTTGGCATTATGTCCGGGGTTTTCTCTTACCAGTTTCGGTACCAGATAACCGGGTAATTGTGCCTGCAGCGCACTTATCAGGGCTTTGCCAGTTTCCTGGGGGACATCAAAATGGGCTGCCCCACTTACCCGGTCCAGTAAATGCAGGTAATAAGGTAATACGCCGGCTTTAAACAATCTCTCACTCAATGCCGCAAGCGCTTGTGCAGAGTCATTAATATGCTTCAACAGAACACTCTGATTAAGCAGGGTTATGCCAGCTCTTTTCAGCGCCTGGCAGGCAGCATCCACCTCGTCGTCAAACTCCTGCGCATGATTGCTGTGTATTACCAGAATAGTCTGAAAGCGTGGATTTGCCAGCAATTTGCAAAGCTCAGGTGTGATCCGTTGCGGAATCATGATAGGCAAGCGAGTGTGAATGCGGATGCGGCGGATATGACTGATATTCCCCAGTTCAGTCATGAACCAGGCCAGATATTTATCCGGCAGGGTCAGTGGATCGCCACCACTTAAAATTACTTCGCTGATAGTGCTGTCATGCTCCAGGTATTCAAGGCTCTCGCGCCAGTGTTGTTTGCCGGGAATATTATCCTGGTAAGGAAAATGTCGTCTGAAACAATAGCGACAATGAATAGCGCAACTGGAAGTGGCCAGTAACAGGGCGCGGCCTTTGTATTTATGCAGAATACCCGGTTTGGGATTGGCATCGCTTTCTCCCACCGGGTCTGATGAAAATCCCGGGACGGCGAGGGCCTCTTGCGACCCGGGAAAAATCTGCAGCAACAGGGGGTCAGCAGGATTGCCTTTCTCAATGCGCTTCAGGAAAGGCGCTGGAACCCGCAGCGGGAACTGTTTCAACAGGGGGTGCTCTGCAGGCAGGGAGTCCATCTCCAGCGCCAGCAGATGACACAGTTGTCTGCTATCCATGGGGGTGGCGGCAAGAATTTCCTGCCAGCTCAGTTGCTGATGTAAGGCCAGTTGAGACAAGCGTTTTCCTGTATAAATTACGGCTGTAAATGGGGGGTATCAGAAGGTCCCCATAGCCTGGTTGAGTATTTGTTTAACGCTGCGAATAGTAGCACTCTTGTGCTGGCACAGGTATCATGCCCAGCTTTTCAGGCAGTTGGTCGAGGTCAATTATGGCAAGCTATTCTACTAATGAATTTAAATCCGGTTTGAAAGTACTGTTGGACGGTGATCCCTGCTCCATCATGGAAAATGAAATTGTAAAGCCGGGTAAAGGGCAGGCCTTCAACCGGGTGAAATTCAGAAACCTTTTGAATGGCCGCGTTTGGGAACGCACCTTCAAATCAGGCGAGTCACTGGAAGGTGCAGATGTTCAGGAAACGGACATGGAATACCTTTATAGCGACGGCGAATTCTGGCATTTCATGAAAACTGACGGCAGTTTTGAGCAGGTCGCTGCAGACAGGAGCGCGGTGGAAGGTGCGCTTGACTGGATGAAGGAGCAGGATGTATGCACGGTCATTTCCTGGAATGAATCACCGATTTCCGTGCAGGCGGCCAACTTTGTCGAGCTGGAAGTGGCCGACACCGATCCGGGTTTAAAAGGCGACACTGCCCAGGGTGGCACCAAGCCCGCAACACTGACAACGGGCGCTGTGGTCAAGGTGCCGCTGTTTGTGGAAATCGGTGATGTCTTGCGTATCGACACACGCACCGGTGAATACCAGAACCGGGTGAAAAAGTAATTCACGGTGAAAGCCAGGCAACAACTTATTCATTAGCATTGTTGCCGGAACTTGATGATGACCTATCCTGACTGGCAAGCAAGGACGGACCGGAACATGCTTGAAGCCCGGGCAGCCTTGTTTTGCCAGATCCGGCAGTTTTTTCATGACCGGCAGGTACTTGAAGTAGACACCCCGATTCTGTCGGGGGCCGCCGGCACTGATCCCAATATC
>JAUHWU010000001.1 GCA_030427065.1 Gammaproteobacteria bacterium
TTGCAGCCATTGAGATGGTCTGCCAGATCAAACGCATATAAAGGGGAAACCCAGTGGCCAGAAGAAGTTTGTTTTCGATACTCGCACTTGCCTCAACACTTTCAATACCTTCAGGATATGCCGTTGCCCAATTGTCGGATTATGTTCCTGTTACAGAGGATATCTTGCAAAACCCGGATCCGGAGGACTGGTTGCACTGGCGACGCACACTGAACTCATGGGGATATAGTCCACTTGATTCGATAAACCGGGACAATGCAGGAAATCTGGAATTACTCTGGTCCACCGAAATGACGTCGGGGATACAGGAAGGGACGCCCCTGGTTTATGACGGCATTATGTATTTGCCCAATCCTGGAGATGTCATCCAGGCTTTCAATGCGGTAAGCGGGGCAATGCTTTGGGAATACAAACGGAAAATGCCGGAGGATCTTGGCGATTATATCGGCGCAAACGCCACAATGCGCAATATCGCTATCCATGACCAATCTATTATCTATACCAGCAATGACGATTATATAGTGTCCCTTGATGTACATAGCGGTGAGGTCAAGTGGGAAACCCGTATTCTTGATTACCGGACTCATCCTTCTCAGCAAAGTAATGGTCCTATCATCATTAACGGTATGGCTGTATCGGGAAGAAACTGCTTGCCGCCTGCTGGTCCGCAAGCCTGCTTTATTGCGGCTCACGATGCTGATACGGGTGAGGAAATCTGGAAACTCTATACCATCCAGCGACCTACGGGCGATGACACCGACAGCTGGGGGGATTTGACCTGGGAGCAGCGCTGGCATGTTGGGGCATGGATGGCGCCAAGTTATGACCCGGAGCTGAATCTCATTTACATGGGGACCTCGGTTACCGCACCATCCCCGAAATTCCTTTTGGGCGGTAATGAGAAAGAACATCTCTACCATAACTCCACGCTTGCCATTAATCCCGCAGATGGCACGCTAAAGTGGCATTATCAGCACGTTGTTGATCACTGGGATCTTGATCATCCCTTTGAGCGTTTGCTGGTGGATACTCACGTTGCCCCTGATCCACAGCAGGTTCCCTGGATCAATCCGGACATTGATCCGGAAAAGGAATACAAAGTCATTACCGGCATTCCAGGGAAAACAGGCCTTGTTTATACCATCGACCGGGAAACCGGTGAGTTTCTCTGGGCCAGATCGACAATATTTCAAAACGTGGTGAGTGAGATCAATGGAGAGACCGGAAAAGCCACGGTAAATCCTGATGCCTTGTTTCATGAGGAAGGCCAGACGCGGGAAATCTGTCCCTCTACCGGTGGTGGAAAGAACTGGTGGGCCGGCGCCTACAGTCCTCTTTCCAATGCCATGTACTATGGTGTCCAGAATACCTGCATGGATCTGACCGTCACATCTTCAGAGGCGGATTCAGACGAACTTTATGGTTTCTTTGCCAGGGAAAAGCTGGCTGAAGGCAGAACCAATGTAGGTACCGTATTTGCTATTTCGGCAGAAACCGGAGAAACCCTGTGGCAGTATGAAGCCGCCGGCACAGTGATGTCCATGGTTGCCACGGGAGGTGGCCTGGTGTTTGGAGGAGATATTGAAGGTAATTTTCGGGCATTTGACCAGATGACCGGCGAAGTCTTGTGGGAAGTTAACCTGGGCTCTTCTATCACGGGCTACCCGATAAGTTTCGGGGTTAATGGCAAACAATATATCTCTGTTGGTACCGGCACATCGGTAACTACAGCAGGGCAGGCCCGCTTTTTGGAAGGGACACCACCGGGTATTGAGAGCAGGCAATATATCTTTGCTTTACCGGACTGAGAATCAGGATAAAAGCAGGCTTGCCTGTCTCTCAAAGAGCAACGCAACCTGGCCCCATAACCGAATAGCCCCGGGAGATAATACTGGTCATGTTATTATGGCACCCTGAGACAGCTTGATTCCTGCCAGCTATCTTCATATTATCGTCAGCTCCTTTACTGGCGATCTGTTGCATTGGCAAGGATTAATTGTTCTGCCGAATGTTAGCAAGCTAAAAGCAAGTGATCTGAATCAATGAGACTTTGGTTACAGTGTTGATAATAATTAATACCCCCTTTTTATGGGGCAAAACCGGATAAAGACTTTCGAATTCCATTACACAGCAACACGACTTTAATAAATACTTTTAATACATAGAAGGGGAATTAAATGAGTTATAAGACGATGGTGGGGTCCCTGGCCTCTTATGAAAAAGGGAGCATTGAGCTAAATGATGATCTCAAACACTATGCCTTTTCCAACATTTTCGAAATTTGCAACAGCTCTTCACCGTACGAAAGGATCATGGTTGCTTCCAACCTTGAATATTGCGCAGAAGTAACCCGTGCAGAAGGGGTATCGCCATGGTACACCGCACCCCATGATGAGTTTGCCATTGTGATGGAAGGCGAAATTGAATTTGAGTTTTATCAGCTGGAAGATGACGAAAAACCTGCTAATGAAGCTGGTGCTGTCAGGCTCGCAGCTGACCCAAAAGGCAAGCGCATGGGAAAAGTGACTGCTCGTCGTGGCCATGAGGTTCTCTTGCCGCAGGGCTCTGCTTATCGCTTAACATCCGCAAATCCTGGCGTGGTACTTTTCCAAACCATGGCCGGACCGGAAAGCGTTGAGAAATGGTCAGAAATTTGTGTGCTGGGCTAACCGAATAATCTACAGAGGAAATAAATCATGAATACTGAAGTGACACCGGAAAAAGTATCTGTCATTGCTTCGGAACCGGATCCGGTTCTGGGTTATCGCAGTTTTCAGTTTGGCGAATTTAAATTTACCCGGGATGCCTATTTTGTCCATATTTCGTGGCCTAAAGGTGTTCACACCATGGAAGTTGACCGTTTTTTGAGGGCTATGGTGCGTGACATCGGTTGGGGATTCTTCTACGGCTGGATTTTCTTTGATGACGTATTTGGCACCCAGAATCATTATGGCACTGTTGATATCTATGCAGGTACCTATAGTAAGGGCCATAAAGAGACCGGTGTTGATTACCTGGAAACCTACAATACAGACGATGTTCGTGTAGCCTTTGAAACAATCTCCAAAGACTGGATCAATGAAGGCTATGACCCCTTGAGTGCTCCTCTGGAAACCGGCTCGCCACTTGGCGCCAAGCAGCAGGAAGCTTCAGGCCCACTCATTCGCGGTTTTGAGCCTGCCCGACGCATGCTGGGACTGGCAGGGGATGTTCAGCCGCGTTCTGATGAAACCGGACATCCGATCAACCGTGCTTTTGCTGATCTTGATTATGATTTGCCTGATATTGAAGCCGAACCTGGTTTTGAAGATCAGATTCATGCCATCAACCTGTTTGATCATATTGCCCGTGCTGATGTGACGTGGAATCCTTCTTTCACCTCAATTACCCGTGCCTGCATCTGTTGTGTAACCAGTGAAGAGCATATGTTACCGGTTATCCATGGTAATGACCGTAACGAATGGTTCATTCAGTTAACGGATGAGATTCACTGGAATATCCAGGATAAAAATTCAGGAAACCCAAGAGGACGTATTGTGATGAAGTCTGGCGACATTTGTGCCATGCCAGCTGACATACGCCATCAGGGTTATTCTCCGAAGCGTTCCATGCTCATGGTACTTGAGAATGGAACTCCCGGACTTGAGGAAAAA
Source organism: Gammaproteobacteria bacterium (assembly GCA_030427065.1). Lineage (GTDB taxonomy): Bacteria > Pseudomonadota > Gammaproteobacteria > Pseudomonadales > Pseudohongiellaceae > Eutrophocola. Next base: position 3,654 of record JAUHWU010000001.1, read on the forward strand.
TATGCAACTGGTGAACTGGAGCCATTCCCCATTACCGCCAGTCGCTGGTAACTTTCAATAACCAGGTGGTTATTATGAAGTTACATAATTAACAAGCTGGATAAGGCGTCACTATAGGCGCGATCCATCCTTTTCACCGGCCTGTCCAATGCCTTTCATGTTACGAGGTAATGCAGGCCGGACTTATTTTTAATGCAGTAATCCGATCTAATGCCGGGGTAATCGATGCCAGAAGCTCAATTTAAGACTCAACTTTTTATCAATAATGAATTTGTCGATGCTGCTGATGGCGGCACCTTTGAAGTGTTCAACCCCTATGACAACTCCTTGCTGGCCAATGTTGCTGAAGCAAAAGAAGAGGATATTAACCGCGCTGTTAAGGCCGCACGAGATGCGTTTCCAGCCTGGGCCGCAATGAATCCATCCGATCGTGGCGTCTTGATAGGGAAGCTGGCCGACGCCATAGAAAAGGATCGTGACAATATTGCACTGATAGAGTCTCTGGATACCGGGCATCCGATTCGTGATACGCACAATCTTGACGTGATGCGTACAGTGGCGACCTATCGTTACTTTGCCGGTATGCCTGATAAAAATGAAGGAACGGTTATACCCGTTGATACGGGCTTTTTGAATTATGTTCAACGTGTACCAGTGGGTGTAGTGGGGCAGATCGTTCCCTGGAATTTTCCCCTGATGTTTACCAGCTGGAAACTTGGACCTGCATTGGCTGCTGGTAATACTGTGGTCATGAAGCAGGCTGAGCTCACCCCTTTATCCACGCTGCGGGTGGCTGAACTGGCTCGTGAAGCAGGCTTCCCTCCCGGTGTAATCAATGTCGTTCCCGGCTTTGGCCATACGGCCGGGCAGTGCATGGCCGAGCATCCTGGAATCAATAAAATATCGTTTACCGGCTCCACTGTAACCGGCAGAAAAATCGTTGAAGCTTCTGCGGGGAATCTCAAACGAGTTCAACTGGAGTTGGGAGGCAAAGGGGCCAACATTGTATTTGAGGATGCTAATATTGATGCCGCAGTAGGCGGGTCAGCGTTCGCTATATTCCATAATCAGGGGCAGGCCTGTATTGCAGGTTCCAGGCTGTTATTGCATGAAAGCATCGCTGAGGAATTTCTAGAAAAATTCACTGCACTGGCCGCGTCAATCAAGCAGGGTGATCCACTTGACCCGACCACAGAGATGGGTCCGCTCACATCAAAAATGCACCAGGAGCGTGTGTTAAGTTTCTGTGATGTTGCCAGGGAACAGGGAGGGGAGATTCTGCTTGGCGGTAAACAACCAGACAACCCGGCTTTGCAAAAAGGCTGTTTTGTGCTTCCGACAATAGTCCGCGCCAAAGCCTCTGACCGGGTAAGCCGTGAAGAAGTCTTCGGCCCCTTTGTCGTTGTGTCGACGTTCAAGAACGATGAGGAGGTATTAGCCCAGGCAAATGACAGTATTTATGGTCTGGGTGGCGGTTTGTGGACGAATAATCTGACCCGGGCGCATAAGATGGCCCAGGCGATGGAAGCTGGTATGGTCTGGATTAATTGCTATAAACGCTTCCACCCGGGATCTCCTTTTGGTGGCATAAAAGATTCCGGTTATGGCAGGGAAATGGGGCATTTTGCCATGCATGAATACACCGAACCGAAATCTGTCTGGGTCAATTATGATGCCAAGATTCCACCGTTTTACCCACGTTAGGAATTAATGGGATGAGTCTTAAGGTTATTGGAGCCGGTCTCGGCAGAACCGGCACCATGTCGCTTAAAATAGCGCTGGAAAAACTGCTCGGTGGTCCCTGTTACCATATGACAGAGTTATTCAATCACCTAGAGGAACATACGCCGCTTTGGCATGCAGCGGCTTGTGGTGAGGCTGTTGACTGGGATAAGGTTTTCGACGGCTATGTTGCGGCGGTTGATGAACCCGTTTCTACCCAATGGGAATCAATTGCTGATTATTACCCCGATGCTCTGATAATTCTTTCCATTCGTGACCCTGAAAGCTGGTGGAAAAGTGCCAGCTCTACCATTTTGCCGGTAAAGCAAAATCCTCCGGATGATCTTAGCCCGGCACGCAGAGCATGGCTGGATATGGTGCTTGAATCCTATAAAGCTATCTATCCTGACGGGTTTTGCGAACCATATGCTGCGATGAAAGCTTATACGGCACATACAGATAAAGTCAGATATCTGGTGCCAGCCAAGCGCTTGTTAGTTTGGCAAGTCACTGATGGTTGGGAGCCCATTTGCCAGGCTCTGAACCTGCCAGTTCCGAAGGAGCCATTCCCCCAAAGTAATTCTACAGAGGAATTTAAAGCCCGCAGGGCTAAAGATATCTGAATCTGTGGAATTATTGTCTTCTTTTGATCTCACGCTGCTGGATATCGCGCTTGCTATAACTATTGTCGCCATTGGTACTGCCATTCAATCGGCAATTGGTTTTGGCCTTGCTATGGTCGCAGCACCATTACTGGTATTGATCAGTAGGAATTTTGTCCCTGGCCCGTTGATTGTAGCCGCATTTTTTCTGGTTATATGGATGTCCTATGCTGACCGGCATGCTCTTGATCTTTCCAATTTAAAAGCAGCTTTTTTAGGGAGGTTGATTGGTACACCACCGGCGGCCTTTCTCATAGGTAGTGTGTCTGCCGTGACGTTTGACCTGGTTTTTGGCTCTCTGGTATTACTGGCAGTCCTGATCAGCCTTATTCATACCAATATCAGTGCAACGCCCAGAAACGTATTTCTGGCAACCATTGCCTCTGGATTCATGAGTACTATTTCTTCGATTGGAGGACCACCGTTGGCGCTTGTTTATCAAAATGCCAGAGGTCCGGCTCTCAGAGCGAACCTGTCAATCCTGTTTACCATGGGTTGTATGGTTTCCCTCACAGCACTGGTACTGGTGGGTAAATTCCAGCTTAGGGATCTGATCTATAGTGCGATTCTGTTGCTGGGAGTCATACCGGGGGTCGGGTTATCGGGCCCCATAAAGCGTCGAATAGATAAACAGACTGTGAGGCCGGTACTCCTGGGCTTATGTGCCATTTCAGCCTTGTTGGTGCTTGGTAGAGCCTTGATCCTGATCTGACAAATCAGGGCATCAGGTTGCTTCGTTTAGTACTTCTTTTATATCCCCGGGTAATTCAAAGCTAAGCAAGCCCAGTTTCCCCGTCCTGATTTCATTGAGCAGGAGTTCACCAGCCTTGTTGAAATCAACTCCTCCCTTGCTCAGACAACCGCGTTTTTTTCCCAATTCTTCAAGTAAGTCAACAGGCTCAATATCAAGAGTAGTGAAGCCGTAACGGTTGATCAGCCTGACAGGGTAGTTTGACTGCAGAACGCTGATGGCATAAACCCCAATATCTGCAAATTCAAACGCGGTGTTCTTGATGGCACCAGTAACGGCGAGACGATAAGCTGAATCCTGATCATCGATCTTTGGCCAAAGCATGCCTGGAGTATCAAGCAATGCAAAATTATCATTTAGCATGACCTGTTGCTGGCCTTTGGTCACTGCGGGCTCGTTTCCTGTTTTGGCAATTTTACGTTCTGATAACACGTTAATCAGTGTTGATTTACCCACATTGGGAATACCGACTATCATGATGCGAAAAGGGGGTTTTGTGTTTTTTTGCAAAGCCGAGAAATGCTGAATGACTCGCGAACGAATGTCACCGGGATTTTTACCACAGGCCGTCATGGCAGAAATTTGATTATTCCGGTAATACTCAAGCCAGACCCGGGTGATATCAGGATCAGCAAGGTCGGATTTATTGAGAACTTTCAACGAGGGTTTGTCAGCAGCAAGCTGCTGTAATAGCGGATTCTCGCTGGAATAGGGCAAGCGGGCATCAACGATCTCGAGGACAGCATGGACTTTCTTAAGTACATGTGTAATATCCTTCCGGGCCTTATTCATATGCCCTGGATACCAGCCGATTTGCATGGTCAACCCCTATTGAAAACAGGGAAACATTGTCTCAAAAAAGGAGCGCCGAGTCGTTGTGGAAGTCACAAATAAACTAAAGGAAAAGCTTGCCCAAAATTGCCAACCTGAACATATGGAATTGATCAATGAAAGCCATATGCATGCCGGTCCGGCAACGGAATCCCATTTCAAATTGATTCTGGTATCAGAGCGCTTTACAGGATTGAATGCCGTCAAACGCCATCAATTTATCTATAAATTGTTAAGCGAAGAGCTGTCAGGACCGCTACACGCACTCGCCCTCCATCTTTTTACCCCAGAGGAGTGGAAACAGGAAATGGCAGTCCCCGACTCGCCCTTGTGCGCAGGAAAAAAAATATAAATATCAATTAGATAGCGGAAACCGTGAACTTTTCCCGAGTTTCTTTCGTGTAGCGAAAATCTAGTGAAGGTATTTGGATACCTGTGTTACCATTTTTTTGTCCGTTTTTTATACGGCGATACATACCATATGCATACCAGATACCTACCAGATTAAGAGCAGTTAGAGGAAAAAGAGAACCACTATAATGCGGATACCCTGGAGTTCATATAAAGCTTCACTGACATACTGTCTGATCCTGCTTTTGTTTTTTCTGCCTATATCCCTTCAGCTCAGGGATTCCGGGGAATCAGAGCCACCTGATTTTATTGAAATTATCCCTTCACCAGTGGAAATACCCGATTTCGCCAGCATTACTGACGTACAGGTAAAAAAACAGTCCTTTTTCGATTTTATTGAGCCCTTCGTAGACGAAGTTAATACGGAAATTATTCAACAGCGAGAGCGTGTTCTCGCCATTCAGGCAAAAATCCATAAGGGTGAGGAGCTGTCCCTCCCTGACTTCAGATATCTCTCCACACTTGCCGAGTTGTATGAGCTGGATACAGATGATTTAACCGATGAGGAGTTTCTGGCGGTGCTATTGCGCCGCGTTGACAAGATCCCGGCTTCGCTGGCATTAGCCCAGGCAGCGAACGAATCAGCCTGGGGTACTTCAAGATTTGCCCAGCATGGCAACAATTACTTTGGTCAATGGTGCTATTCAGATGGTTGTGGCCTGGTGCCAAATCGTCGACGGGAAGGCGCTAATCATGAGGTTCGAAGCTTTGATTCTGTAAAGGACTCTGTTCAGGCCTATATCCACAACCTTAATACTTTTCCAAGTTATCAGATGTTACGAAGAATCAGACAGCAGCTTAGATCCCAGAACAAACCGGTGGATGGCGCCAGCCTCACCGATGGCCTTGAAAGTTATTCATCAAGGGGGCATGACTATATCGACGAGCTTCAGACCATGATATACAGCAATAATTTGCTGTCCCGGGATAATCCTACTCTGTAATTGACGGGTTTATCCAGGGAATGGAATACCAGTAATATCTGCCGTTATTGCCAGGAGCGGTGCAGTTATAACGAAAACGTCGGCTCCTGTTCTCTATATCGGTTTTAATCTCATAAATCCCCTGTGCTGAATTCACCGCATTGACTTCAATCATTACATTATTGTTATAGCAGGCAAGTTGCGATAATCCTCTCTGATCTTCACTGAAATCAAGGGTAGCCTGGGGGGAGGTCAATGTCGTTACGGGGCTGTGCGGGGAAAAAGCATCCAGAGTGAAGGCGAGGCTTAATACCTTGGTAGGAAAGCTGTTCATGGAAGCGTATATGCCGGAGAAAGGAAAGCGGGGCAGGGCCGTAAAATCCGAATTGGCATTAATGGGGCCAGAATGCTGCGCTATTCCAACAAATCCGAGTTCTTGTACCAGAGCCTGAATAGCGGGATTATATTCACCATAGGGATAAGCAAGAAGTTTATGGCTTTGTCCGGTTTCTTGCGCAATGGTTTTCTCTGCCATGACTATCTGAGTCCTCACTCTCTCCAGCCAACGAGTGTCTGATTCATTACCCTCACGATCCAGCAAATAAGGATGGTCAATTGTATGATTGGCAATGGTTGCTCCGGCACTTGCCATTTCCCGGATCTGTTCCCATGTGGAATAGAGCCTGTCGTTGGATCCAACCAGCCCTGATGTAACAAACACAGTAAATGGCCAGCCTCGTCCTTGCAGTTGGGGAAAGGCGACGTCATAAACCGAGGTATAACCATCGTCAAAGGTAATAACGGCGGATTTGTCAGGTAGAGAAATGCCGTTTCTCAATTTGCTGATAACTTCCTCCAATGGCAGCACCGTAAAGCCATTGTTTTCCAGGTAATCCATGTGCTGTGTAAAAGATTCCGGGCTGAGACTGGTTACCGGTGGAGTCGCAGTGCTGATATGGTGATACTGGAGAATGACAGCCTGGTTTTCAGCCTGGGCCTGCACGGGCATGGGGTTGGCCAGAAAAAAAAACATAAAGGCGGCAAGGAAAGGCAATATATGTTTTGGCAAACGATAGCAGGACATGATTGTTCTCAATAGCATTTAGTTTTCTCAGGAATTATACTGTCGTCCCTTTGGACACTGCTACCACTCTAATGAAAGATACTCGAAAAACAATCTTTACCCTCAATCGACTGCAAAAAAATCTGCGCAGGGAAACCGGTCGTGCCATTGCCGATTATAAAATGATTGCGGATGGTGATGTCGTCATGGCCTGTCTTTCTGGTGGTAAAGATTCCTACGTGATGCTGGATATTCTGATGAATATGCAAAAGCATGCGCCCATAGATTTCAAGATTATTGCTGTCAACATGGATCAGAAACAGCCAGGTTTTCCTGAGCATATTTTGCCTGAATATCTCGAGTCAATAGGGGTGCAATACCATATTCTGGAAAGGGATACCTATTCCATAGTGATGGAGAAAACAGAGCCGGGTAAATCCTATTGCGGTTTATGTTCCAGGCTTCGGCGCGGGAATTTATATTCTCTGGCAGAAAAAATTGGAGCGACCAAAATAGCTCTTGGTCATCATCGTAATGACATAATGGAAACTTTGTTTCTCAATATGTTTTTTGGTGGAAAACTGAAATCGATGCCACCAAAACTTTTAAGTGATGACAAGAAGCACATTGTTATTAGACCGTTGGCTTATTGTAAGGAAGAGGAGATCGCAAAATTTGCTGAACTCAGGCAGTTTCCGATTATTCCATGCAATCTGTGTGGTAGTCAGGAAAACATGCAGCGTCAGGAAATTAAAAAAATGCTGAACGAGTGGGGAAAGAAATTTCCGGGCAGGCTTGATGTGCTTTTTAAGAGCATTACTAATGTAGCCCCGAGCCACCTGGCAGATACTTCTTTGTTCGATTTTCATTCGCTGGAAGCAGAAAGAGAAGCTGCAATTAAACAGGAAAGCGAAGAAAGCCTGGATAATGGAAAAGCAGTAGACACTCTCGCAAGCAGAATTAACGTAATTAGCATTTAAACAAGTAAGTCAATCTGACAGGCTGGAAATGAAACCTGGAAAAAGCAATTCGACAGAGCATTTGCTGGATACGCAGGGCCTTTTTTGTCCCGAACCGGTGATGTTGCTGCATAAGAAAATAAGAGAAATTGATGATGGGGAAGTACTTGTGCTTGTTGCAACCGATCCTTCCACCACAAGAGATGTTCCCAAGTTTTGCCATTTCCTGGGGCATGAGCTGCTGAGTTCTGCTGAAAATGGAAAGGTCTACCGTTATACCATTCGCAAGTCGTCCTCCTGATAAGCAACTTCAGATTATCTTCAATGAAAATTATAGCTGACCAGGATATCTATCGGGTTGAAGATTACTTTTCCTCAACAGGAGAGCTGGTTTTACTTCCTGGCCGGGAAATCTCTAACAGCAATCTTCTGGATGCTGACGCCTTGTTGGTGAGAACTGTGACAAAGGTTAACAGTGAACTGGTTGAAAACACGGCGGTTAAATTTATAGGCAGTGCCAGCAGTGGTTGTGATCATGTTGACAAGTCTGTGCTGGAAGAGAAAGGAATACATTTCAATCATGCGCCTGGTTGCAATGCCTATGCAGTCGTGGATTATTTTTTTGCGGTTTTAGCCTGGTTTAATATTCATAATCAACTTGATTGGCAAAAGAAAACTGTGGGTATTATTGGGGCTGGCAATGTTGGTTCCCGAATAGCAACACGCCTGCTCCGGCTGGGAATTGATTTTTCAATTTACGATCCATTTCTCAACAATGATCATGAACTGGCTCCCTGGTTTACTTCTTTAGAAAACGTCTTACAGCAAGATATCGTTACACTGCACACGCCACTTACTTTTTCAGGAGTGCATCCTACACACCATATGCTGAACCGGGAGCGGCTTTCACAATTAAAAAAGCACACTTTACTGATTAACGCCTCGAGAGGAGAGGTGATCGATAATCAGGCATTATTTGAGGTCTTGTACGAGGGGAAAGATTTAGAGGTTGCGCTGGATGTTTGGGAGTCGGAACCACACATAAATCCGTCTCTTCTCGACATGGTCAAGATAGCCACTCCGCATATCGCAGGCTACAGTACCAATGGAAAACTTAATGGTACACGCAAAATATTTAAAGATTTTTGCCATTTCTTTTCCCTAGCAGAAAAGGGTCCTAATGACTCACTGTCCAGATCAATCCTGGAAGAAGTAATCGGAAAAACTGCTGTTGAAACTATTAGCCTGAATATTCTGAAGGCATATCCCATAGAAAAAGATTTTATTGGGCGCGGGCAAAGTCCACAGCAGTTAGCCGCGAGTTTTGATTTTTTCAGGAATAATTACAGGTTTCGTAGAGAAATCTCGGACTACTCACTGCCAGGAGATAATATCCCTACTGAGGTTTTAGAGGGCCTGAGGCAACTGGGCGTTCACATAATCTAGATTATTGACTGTAATGTTCGAGGAAATTACCCAGTTTGCCAATAGCTTCCTCCAAGGTGTCCTCGCGGGGCAGAAAGACTATTCGGAAATGTTGCTTGTCAGCAATATTGAAGCCACTTCCCTGAACCATCAGTACGTGCTCCTGAATTAATAAGTCGAGAATCAGCTTCTCGTCATTCTTAATATTAAATTGTACAGGGTCCAGTTTTGGGAACAGATAAATTGCTCCTTTAGGCAGCACACAGCTGACGCCAGGAATGTCGTTCAGCATTTTCCAGGCGATATCACGCTGTTCCTTTAAACGTCCGCCAGGGATGATTAACTCATTGATACTCTGGTATCCACCAAGGGCAGTTTGAATGGCCTGTTGAGCAGGGACATTGGAACACAGGCGCATATTGGAAAGTATTTCCAGGCCTTCAATATAGTCTTTGGCTCGCTTTTTCGCGCCACTGAGAAATAACCAGCCTGATCGAAAACCAGCAACCCGATATGATTTGGAGAGACCGTTAAAAGTAACAATTAGAATATCTTCAGACAACGTCGCCAGTGGCGTATGCTTCGCATCGTCATATAGAATTTTGTCATAAATTTCATCGGCAAAAATAATCAGGTCATTTTCTTCGGCGAGTTTAACAATTCCCATGAGAAGATCTGGCGTGTAAACAGCGCCTGTGGGATTGTTGGGATTGATTACAACAATGCCGCGGGTTCTGCTGTTTATTTTGCTTCTTATATCATCCAGGTCAGGATTCCAGTCGGAAGACTCATCGCAACGATAATGCACTGCTTTACCACCACTGAGAGTTACCGCAGCTGTCCAAAGCGGATAATCAGGGGCTGGGATCAATATTTCATCACCATCATTTAAAAGCGCCTGCATCGCCATGACGATTAACTCACTTACCCCATTGCCCAGATAGATATCATCAATTTCGACACCAGCTATCCCCAGGCGCTGGGTTTCATGCATAACAGCTTTGCGTGCGGAAAATAAGCCTTTTGAATCAGAATAGGCTTGTGATTCTGGCAGATTGAGAATTACATCTTTTAATATTTCTTCCGGGGCTTCAAAGCCAAAAGCGCCAGGGTTACCGATATTTAATTTGGTTATTCGGTGTCCTTCTTCTTCAAGTTTTTTTGCTTCCTGCAGGGCCGGCCCCCTGATTTCATAGCAGACATGACGAAGCTTTTCGCTTTGTAATATTGAACTCATAGACTGGCATCCAAAGTTGACCGGACAAATCACCCGGTTAAATATGGTATTCTAACCCGGGAAGAAGGGCTGGGAATTTTACAGAAACGCAATTCGGAATTATATAGTCATGACAAAAATCAACAAATCAGATGATGAATGGAAAGCAATCCTGACTGACGAGCAATTCAATATTTGCCGCAAGAAGGGCACAGAAAGAGCCTTCACCGGGGAATACTGGAAGTGCACTGGTGAAGAAGGAAAGTATTTGTGTCGCGCCTGTGGAGAGGCCCTTTTTGATTCCGGGGCCAAATATGACTCGGGCTCGGGCTGGCCCAGTTTTTACAAGCCCGCAAATGATGATAGCGTTATTGAAATCAATGATAACAGCCTCGGGATGAACAGAGTCGAGGTAGTGTGCAGCAAATGCGATTCGCATCTGGGCCATGTGTTTAACGATGGTCCGAATCCTACAGGCCTTCGTTACTGCATTAACTCTGCCTCATTGAAGTTCGACAAGGAAGAATAGGGAAGATTGGATAGACACAAGGACGAAAGCACGCTGGACAGGCTAGAACTGGTAACGCAGACCTGTCTGGTATTTTAAACGGTCAAAACTATAGAGATCTATGTTGCTGTCATTTTCTGTGTAAGTGACATCGGTTGTAATATTCAGATTTCGGTTGAACTGCCAAATCCAGCCAAAAGAAGTTGAGAAGGTGTCATCTTCCCGGTCAATATTGAATACTGGTGCTACGCTCTTGTTTTCACTTTTATGAAAGGAGATGCGTACATAGGGTATGTGCCCGGGACGAAATTGAATCTGCTCTGAAAAAGCGATGCCATAGAAGGTCTGAGCATTATTTTTACCAGCACTGCGTTGCGCATCTTCATCGCCATAATAAACACTAATATTATGTAAAAACCTGCCAGCCGCTTTGGCTATATTTCCGGATAACAACGTCTGATTGACATCCCTGAGGTTATTATCAGGATTTGGGCCGGTATTAAATCTAACGGCGGTATAAGCCGCTGTTATGCCTTGAGACCACCCATTTCCGGCATTACGTTGCATAGTGCCCAGAACACTTGAACTGGACTGAAATTCCTGGTCATTCAGGTCAACACGTTGAAGGCGACCAGACATTGAAAGCCGGACATTTTCCCGTATTACAGCGTAGCCTGCCTCTCCTGAAATAACATCAAGATCGAACTCGCTCGTAGAAAAATTATTATGCTGATTAAAATTACCACGGACAAAGGCAGCACTGTTTTTATCAAAGGGGTGGTTATAGTTAAACCCTGCGCCAAGGTCCATGAAATTATCATCAATGCTTTGACCACTTGGACTCAACTCCACGTCACCGATAGGGGTGTCGATAATGCCCAGTTCGGTGGCGCTGTTAATGTTGGAATCAACACCAATATTGGAGTTCACATACCAGGTGAAGGTGCTACTGACAGCTGATTCCCGCTGCTCAATTAAATCCAGGAATGCCTGTATATTCGCACTGACATTAGGCCCAGGATCAGTGGCAAGAACTTCGTTAAACAGGCTTTTAGCTGCGGTGAGGTTATTACTGGTGAAGTAGGCTCGTGCCAATTCAAGTTTTACCCGTTCCTGATCCGGGTAAAGATAGGCAATACGCTCAAAGGCAAACACGGCTTCAGTGGGTCTTCCAGACTCAAGTGCGGCAAGACCGTAGAGAAAGTCGAATTCCGGTTCCCCTTCAAGATCAAACAAACTGGCCTGTCCCAGAGTGTAGGCCTGACTGTATTGTCCCAGGGCAATCATCTCGTTCATCTGAGCGACGACATTTGCATCTTCATCACTTGCAGCAAGCGTTATAGTGTTGATCAGGAGGAATGACAGGCCTGCAAGTAATTTAGGCAGTTTTTTTACAGGTGTATTGTGTCGATTAATGAAACTCATGGTTTTAAATATTTTTTATCCATGTTTGCGAGTTGCGTCACAGTTAAGTACCAATACTAATAAATTCAATGGTCTATAACACTCTTTTTATCTTTTTTTTTAATTTTTATTTGCGCCCCAATGAACAAATCATTGACGTGGGAAATTTTCCCTTTTACACTTGTAGCCTAATTTGTAATAAACAGGAGGTGGTGAATATCAAGAGTTTTCAAGTTGGAATAATAGTCCGTATCTTTACTCTATAGGTGCAGTCTGTATAGTCGGGTGATGGTAATTAGGCCTACCCGTTAACAACTTTATAGCTTCTGTAGTTAACAAATTACCCGATTAATGCATCTATAGAGGGTACGGCCTATCCCAACAGGCTGTAGCAGGAACCTTCACATGAAAGAACAAGCTTTTCCCGCCACATTTCTTTCATCCCAAAACCTCATAATCTTACTAATTCTCCTCCTGAGTACTTCAGTGAATGGCCAGGAAGCTTCCAAGGTGCATAAATTCACGCTCGGGTCTTACTTCAGCCAGGGTGACTATGGCTCAACTGAGGAAACGGATATTACCTATTTCCCTGTTTCCTATGAGTTAACTACTTTTCCCTGGGTACTATCTGTGACCCTACCTTATCTTGCATTGCAGGGACCTGGCGATGTGTTTTTCGAGACGGGTAACATTGGCAGTGGTCGTGAAGGGGAAAGTGAGTTTGTCGATGAGCACGGCATCGGTGATGTGTTTTTGTCTGCGACTTACCAGTTACCCCCTGTTCTAGATGACAGGTTATTCGTGGATTTTACATTACAGGCAAAATTGCCTACTGCAGATGAGGATAGAGACCTTGGAACCGGGGAGCTGGATTTTGGCTACCAGGTGGATTTTTATACTACGCTGGAAAGAAATACCTATTTTTCTACCCTGGGCTATCGCCAGCGTGGAAAAACGCCCTTGTTTGATCTTGAGAACTCTCTTTATGCCTCGGTGGGGCTGATGCGCCAATATGGCGAAAAAACCTACCTGGGACTTGTATATGATTATCGGGAAAGAGCGTCCAGCAATGCTTTTGAGAGCCATGAAATTATGCCGTTCATATCTTATAACCCGGGCAAAAAGTGGAATTTCATGCTCTATTCAATAGTTGGCTTTACCGCCAGCAGTGCAGACCAAACCATTGGTTTGCAGGCGTCCTATACATTGCCTTGAGATATCTCGGACGTCACATTTTTCCATGAACAGTGCTATACCGATTCTCAACGCAAAGGAAACACGTTCAGCAAGGTTGCGATTCAGGAAATGGCCGGGTTACCGGTTTAATAATGTCGAGAGGGTGCGCATCGGGCGTACCGGAGGAGGGGTCGGTATATTAACCCTTTGAACAGGGTCGATGCGGGCAGGAACACTTAGCCGGTCAGGACGTTCAGGCCTTGCAGGCAAGGCAATCCTGTTGCGAATAGTATTATCGGCAAGCGCGATGTTTTCACTGGTATCAATACCTGTTTGACTATCAGCAGTACTGCCATTCATGATGGACTGCTCGCCTGTGGTCTGTTCAATACTTGCCTGGGCTTCTACCAGCATTAAGCGGTTCAAGATATCCTGGCTGGAAAACAGGGTTTGATTAGCCATTTGATTGATTTCATTATCAACAATATGGTCCATGTTCGGTTCATCCATCACCTCACCAATCGCTTTATTTTCTGCCAGGGTGATCGTTTCTATGACAGAAGAGATTCCTGCATTATTGGCTTTATCAGGACGGTTGTTGGCCTGTGTTTTTTCCAGGGGGTTCGGCATTGGGGTAAGCCTGAGCATGGAAACATCAAAGGCGGGTTCTGCGGGCAGGGGAGCAGTGTCCTGACTACGTGCTGGCAGTTGTATTGCCAGTAGATTTTCAGCACGGTAAGCACTCTGAAATTCATCAAAATCAGGCATCAAGGTGTCAGCAAAAGAATCGTCATTATCAAGAGAATCCTGTTCATTGGCTCCCAGTTTAAACCCTGGGCCAGTATCGGGCCCTTTTCCGGTTCCACCGAAGCCGCTTTCACCTCCGGCTTTACCAGTACCGCCAAAACCACTACCACCGTCGCTGCCAGGACCCAACAGGAAATAATTGACAGCAAATGCAAGACACAGCATCGCCAGCAGAGTAGCCAAAAAAGAGTGGTTCTCTACCAGCGAGGTTGCTTTAGCCGCAATATTTGTCTTGCTGATGTTCATTCCGGTATTTTATCGTGTTTAAAGGGTAAATACCCAGGTTTTCCGATGTTCAGGTTAAAGGGCTCCGGGGAGCTGGAATATCATTTTGCTGATCTTCTTCCCCGGCAGGCAATATGTCCGCTTGGTAATTTTCATTATAGTTGAAAATTCCGAAATTCATTCTGTAGCTGGCATCAGCCAGCTCCTGGTCAGCAGTTTGCAAAGCCAAGGCCTTCTCATTCATTTGAATGAGCGCGTCCATACCCAGCTTATCGGCAAGTTCAGCAAGCTGGGCAATTGAATCAGCTGACAGTTCATCATAATAAACACTGCGATCAAAGAACGGTGGCTGCTCACCACCCAAATTGTGAACACCTGCACACAAATGATCCTGTATATTTTTCCCAAAAAAGAAAAGCTTCTCTTGCTGGCCACGATTCGGCGTAAAGGCTTTGGTCTTGAGGATCACATTATGCTCAGGATCCAGTTCAACCATGTCGAGACGCATCAGCTCATCCAGAACAACACGTGGCCTGATATCGCCTTTGGCAATATTACTGACCAGTCCCTCAAAGGACTTGTTGCTGAATTCATCATCATCCTGCAAAGGCAGTTTTCTGGGGGAGTTATCAGGATTTAAAAGGCTTTTATCGCCAACCCAGCGGGCAACCAGTTGTGAGCCAATAGAAATGTTGGCAGGTCTGCTCTCCAGGTCTTCTGGTTCTGCCCGCAGGCGTTTTACATCTTTACGATGAACGCCGGTTAATAAATTAATCCTGCTATCAGTCTGTTTTTTTCCTGCGACGGGAAAGTCCTTTTCAGCGACTTCCACGTAAATGGCCTTAAGCATGTTGCTGAGATAGGTATAGGTAATCTGGTTCGCAATCATGAATTTTACAATCGGTCTCAGCACTTTTCTGAGCGCTGTAATGACGGCTGTATTAACCTGATCTGGAGGTGAAGTTTCTTGCATGCCTTAAATTATAGTCCCTTGAGGGAAAAAATCCCACATTTTTGATGGGGTTCAGCCTCTCGCGCCGAAACACATGGAATGGTAGCGGTTTTGTTATTCTCAAGTGGTATACTGCCGGGCTTTTTAACAGGTTCCGGTCATAGACTTTTCACTATTATGCTCTTCGAAAAATACACAAATCTGGTACTTGGCAAGTCATATATAGTCCTGGGCGCCGTTTTAGTCCTGACCTTGCTCCTTGGCTGGAAGGCCCAGCAATTCAGAATGGATGCCTCAGCTGATTCTTTGGTGGTGGAGGGTGATGCGGACCTGGAGTATTCAAGGCTCATAAACAGCCGTTATGGTGCCGGTGATTTTGTCTTCGTTACTTATGCCCCCGAACAGGGGATTTTTACTGTCCAATCTCTGAGTGAACTCAAGGCATTGAAGTCAGAGCTGGAACAGATTGACAGTGTCGACACTGTGGATAGTATTTTTGACGTCCCTTTATTTAAAGTCGCCAACGTTTCCCTCAGCGAAATCACAGATAACATCATTACCCTTGATTCTTCGGATGTAGACCTGTCCAGTGCCAGGGATGATCTTATGAGCAGCGATGCTTATCGAAATGTGTTGCTAAGTGAAGATGGGCGCACTACTGCGCTAATAGTAAATTTTATGCCTGGCACTGAGCTGGCGTCATTACTGGAGGAGCGAACGGCTCTGCGAGAACTGGATAGATCAAAGGCTCTGACAGCTGACGATGCAGCACGTCTTGAGGAGGTTGAAACCCTGACTACTGCTGCCAGAGTAACTGCAGCGAGCCAATTGCATGAAGATATTGCAGATATCCGGCTGGTTCTTCAAAAGTATAGGGACAATGCCACGATTTATCTTGGCGGAGTACCCATGATTGCTGATGATCTTGTCACTTTTGTACGTAATGACCTGTTTACTTTCGGGGCGGCCATACTCTTTTTTATTATTGCGTCTCTTGCCTATCTGTTTCGCAAAGCAAGATATGTTGTTATCCCACTTATCTGTGGCATAGCTATTGCGGTATGCGTGATAGGCCTGCTCGGCATGATGGATTGGGCGGTTACCGTAATCTCTTCCAACTTTATTTCGTTGCTTTTGATCATCACAGTATCGTTAACGGTGCATTTGATTGTGCGCTTCCGGGAATTGGAAGTAGAACAGCCATCCCTCAGTCATCAGCAACGTCTCAAGCTCACTTTGCAGAGTATGATAAAGCCCTGTGCCTATACCAGCTTAACCACTATTGTGGCGTTTGGATCGCTGGTAATTAGTGATATCCCCCCCATTATTGATTTCGGCTGGATGATGGTAATGGGCGTTTGTTGCGCCTTCCTGCTTACCTTTCTGATTTTTCCTGCAGTGCTCGTTTTGCTGCCGGAAAATGATTCCCGGGTCATCAATAAATCCATTGATATCACGCCTGCAATAGGACGTTTCACCCTGTCAAATGGTTCCCTGATATTAGTGGTTGCAGGTCTGCTTTTTATTGTCAGCGGCATTGGCATCAGTCGCCTGAAAGTTGAAAACAGCTTTATTGACTATTTCGATGACAGCACCGAGATCTATCAGGGCATGGTGGCCATAGACCAGAATATGGGAGGCACAACGCCTCTGGATGTGATTATAGATATGCGCCCACCAAACCCGTTCGATGCGGGGGAGGCCTCTGGAGACTTCGGTGAAGACCCTTTTGCCCAGGATGACTATTTTGATGACTTTGATGACTTTGGTGAGGAAGAAGAGGGCGATGAAGACGCCTACTGGTTTACCAGTGACAAGATGCAGGAAATCATTGCCATTCATGATTATCTTGATGGCTTGCCTGAAACTGGAAAGGTTCTGTCACTGGCGACCTTATTGAATATTGCCTATGAGCTTAATGAAGGCAAGCCGCTCAATAGCATAGAACTCGGGGTGCTCTATAATAAAATTCCTGATGACTATAAGGAAAGTTTGCTTAAACCCTATGTTTCCGTAGCAAATGACCAGGTTAGATTTTCTATCAGGGTGCTGGAAACGTCTACCGGACTGGTGCGTGCTGATTTACTGGAAAATATTCGCCAGGGGCTAAGCGATGAGTTCGGCTACTCTGGTGAACAGGTCCACCTTACGGGCATGCTGGTTCTCTATAACAATATGCTGCAAAGCCTGTTTGAGTCACAAATTCTGACACTTGGAGTGGTATTACTGGTCATTACTGCGATGTTTCTGGTTCTGTTCAGATCATGGAAGCTGGCACTGATTGGGATTATTCCAAATATTCTTGCTGCTTTATCGGTGCTTGGTCTTATGGGGTGGCTTGGAATTCCCCTTGATATGATGACAATCACTATTGCTGCAATTTCAGTGGGTATTGGTGTCGATAACACGATTCATTATATGCATCGTTTTAAATCGCGTTTCCCGGAGTTCAACGATTATGCGGATACCATGACCTACTGCCATGGCAGCATAGGAAAAGCCATGTATTACACCGGTTTTACTATTGTGGCCGGGTTTTCCATCCTGATCCTCTCTAATTTTATCCCTACCATTTATTTTGGCTTATTAACCAGCCTGGCCATGTGTCTGGCATTGGCCGGTGCGTTAACCCTGCTGCCTCAGCTGTTGATCTTTTTTAAACCGCTGAAAGAGCAGAGCAGTCTCTGAATCTCCATTTCCGGCCCTGGTTCAACTCATATCTGCTTATAAATAGCAATGTAACAACCGCCTCAAAAGTTCTGAAAACACAGAGAATAGGCAATTAGGGGCAGGGGAGTGAATAAAGTAGCAATTGAGACTGCATTTAAAAGGTTACCAAAAGCGGGACTAAAGAGACGCTGGAGTTGGAAAGCGTGAGCCAATAAATCAGAAAGGGCTGGTCTCCGCTAGCCCGAGGCGATTGTCCTGTTGTTATCTTCTTTTTATATGATGCCTGTGGTCAGCATCTGGTTTTTCGCCTCGGGCTAACGAGTAAGAATGAAGGTAATGAGGAAGACGCTGTCAGAACAGAGCGCAATAAATATGCCAATATTTTTACTCCGCTGCGGGGTTTTGCTCAGGCAATGATCAGTGTTTTAGCCATTAAATCAATGTGTTAGCTTATGCAATTACGGAATAGGGCTTTCGAAATCTATTAATAAACAGCTAGATACATCACAAACTTAAAAACAGAAATTGGTTAGTATTTGTGCACTGGAATTTATCATTGATGCACTTACCGACAGGCAGTGATGAAAATATTATTACTGGATAATGACTTACGAATTCTATAAAAATCTTTTTTTTCCTGAAATGATTGTTCAAAAACAGTAAATTTAAGGTGGCTTCTTCAAAAATTTTATATCATATTGAATTATATAGATATTTTTTTAAAAGGGTGATTCTTTTTTTCAAAATTGATCTGCAAATACCGGCATTCCGCCATGAACTTGGCAATGCAGCTAATTTCACCGTGAGAGTCGGCCCCGGCAGGCTATTGAATATGCTTTTTTGATATGGCACAATCCCGCCCTGATTATGGGCGCAATATTAATAACTATCTGATTTATAAGTAGTATTTTTAAATATCTGCACATCATGTTTTCTCTGCTGTTTCAATGATCTGTGCGGTTAAAACCACTGTTTCCAGCAGCCCACAAGAACAATCTCAAGATTTATTGAATCCAGCGTTTTTTTCAATAGTCTTAAAAGTTCTGCCAGAATAAATGAGTTTAGCGACTTGCAGTCAGGCAATTTTGTCTGACAAGCGAGTGTTTTTTTAATCGCGTATTTGCAACTAACAATCAGGATTACACCATGCAAGTTTCTATCGAAACCCTTACAGGCCTTGAAAGACGAATGACTATTGAGGTGCCGGCTGAAGAAGTGGAAAGCCAGGTGCGCAACCGTCTGCAGGAAGCCGCGAAGACTTTTAATATGAAAGGATTCAGGAAAGGCAAGGTGCCTGTAAAGGTAATTAAAAACAGGTTTGGTGACGGTGTGCGCCAGGAAGTGGTAGGCGAGGTTATCAGTCAGTCCTGGGTTGAGGCAGTAACCAAGGAAAATGTTAAGCCTGCGGGACAGCCAAGTATTGAACCAAAAAACCTGCAGGAAGGGCAAAATCTGGAGTTTATTGCTACTTTTGAAGTCTACCCGGAGATTGAATTAAAGGACTTTTCCACTGTATCTATTGAAAAGAAGCAAGCCGAGATTCTGGATTCAGACATAGATAAAATGATCGAAACCCTGCGTGAGCAACGTAAGACTTTTAAGGAAGTCGAGCGCAAAAGCAAGGACGGTGATCAAGTCAACATAGACTTTGTTGGCACGCTGGAAGGAGAAAAGTTTGACGGTGGTGAAGCAAAAGGCACTAACCTTGTCCTGGGTTCCAAACGCATGATCCCCGGGTTTGAAGAAGGCCTCGTGGATCTGAGCAGTGGTGATAACAAAACTTTACCACTGACATTTCCGGAAGATTATCAGAACAAGGAACTCGCTGGAAAAAAAGCAGAGTTTGCCATTACTGTAAATAAGGTCAGTGAACCTACACTGCCTGATCTTGATGATGACTTTTTTGCCTCCTTTGATGTGGCACAAGGGGGGCTGGATGCCTTCAGATCTGAAGTGCGCGCTAATATGTCCAGGGAATTGAAGAATGCCAACCGTAACAACATCAAGAACCAGGTCATCGAGGGATTGCTTGAAATTCATGATGTAGATGCGCCGAAAGCACTCATTGCCAATGAAATTAATGGCCTCAGGCAGCAGGCCATGCAGCAGTTTGGCGGTGGCCAGAATATTGACCCCTCAATGTTACCGGATGACCTGTTTGCCGAACAAGCTGGGCGCCGTGTGATTCTTAGTCTGGTAATGAGCGAAATTGTCAGTAAAAACGACTTGAAACCCGATGCTGATAAAGTGCGGGCTTTAATAGAAGAAATGGCTGAAAGTTACGAAAAGCCGGAAGATGTCGTTAAATGGTATTACAGTGACAAGGATCAGCTGGCCAATATAGAAGCAATGGCGCTTGAAGATGCCGTTATTGATTTGGTGGTCGATAAGGCAAAAGTCACGGAGTCCACGGTCTCTTATGAAGAGGCGCTGAAACCGGTAGCCAAACCAGCTACTGGAAAAGATAAAGCGAAGGATACTAAAAACACCAAGAATGAAGAACTGCCAGAACCCCCGGCATCAGAAGAGCCTGATGGTAAATCAGATTCTGACTAATTATCAGACAAGCCCGGAATATTTACTTACCCAACACATAGCGGACTGCAGGAATTAAACGCATGAAGAATTTTGACCACAAATCCGGGTTTGAACAGGAAGCTGCCAGCCTGGTGCCAATCGTTGTAGAGCAGACCGCACGTGGTGAGCGCTCTTATGATATCTATTCACGTCTTCTAAAAGAACGAGTAATATTTCTGGTAGGTCCGGTTGAAGACCACATGGCCAACCTGGTCGTTGCCCAGCTTTTATTCCTTGAGTCTGAAAACCCGGACAAGGATATTCATCTTTATATTAATTCCCCCGGTGGTTCTGTTACTGCAGGCCTGTCCATCTATGACACCATGCAATTCATCAAGCCGGATGTCAGCACCATGTGTATTGGTCAGGCGGCAAGTATGGGCGCCTTGTTGCTGACAGGCGGAGAAAAGGGCAAGCGATTTGCACTTCCTCACTCAAGGATGATGATTCATCAGCCCAGTGGCGGTGCCCAGGGGCAGGCCTCTGACATCCATATACAGGCACAGGAAATCCTCAACGTGAGAAGCCGCTTGAACCAGATCATGGCTCATCATACTGGTCAGGAAATTGATGTAATTGCCCATGATACCGATCGTGATAATTTCATGAATGCCGATGCAGCAGTGAACTATGGGTTGATTGATAGCGTACTTGATAAGCGTGTACTGCCTTCTGGCAGCGGGGGTTCAGGAGAAGCGCCCTGATAGTGAGAGGCGCCACTTTGGTTGATTTATCATGGAATCAGGCGAGACGGGTATTTTGCAGAGAAATTGCAATTATTCACTTGTAAATTGACACATTTGCCTTCATCTTATTTAATGATTTATCCGGAAATTTAACAAATTTTGATTATCTGGAAGAAATCTTTATAGTGAGTTCGCTAATTATATAATCAGTAATACAGGACAACGATAAATGGCTGATGACAAGAAAGATGACGATAGCGGAAAACTGCTTTATTGCTCATTTTGCGGCAAAAGCCAGCATGAGGTAAGGAAGCTGATTGCAGGTCCTTCAGTTTTTGTCTGTGATGAATGCGTTGACCTTTGTAACGATATTATCCGTGAGGAAATCCAGGAAAAGTCTACCGGTCAGGAAGATCGTAAATTACCTACACCTGAAGAAATAAGAGACACTCTCGATGAGTATGTTATCGGGCAGGACAAGGCTAAAAAGACCTTGTCTGTCGCTGTATACAATCATTATAAACGGCTAAATTTTGAAGCTAAAGGTGATGATGTTGAGCTCAGCAAAAGTAATATTCTTATCATCGGTCCTACTGGTACCGGCAAGACACTTCTGGCAGAGACTCTGGCGCGCTTGCTGGATGTCCCTTTTACTATTGCCGACGCCACCACGCTCACTGAAGCAGGCTATGTCGGGGAAGACGTAGAGAACATCAT
Source organism: Gammaproteobacteria bacterium (assembly GCA_030427065.1). Taxonomy (GTDB): domain Bacteria; phylum Pseudomonadota; class Gammaproteobacteria; order Pseudomonadales; family Pseudohongiellaceae; genus Eutrophocola. Next base: position 25,339 of record JAUHWU010000001.1, read on the forward strand.
TCAGAAGCTTCTGCAAAAATGTGACTACGATGTCGACAAAGCCCAGATCGGCATAGTCTATATCGATGAAATTGACAAAATTTCCAGAAAATCTGACAACCCTTCTATAACTCGTGATGTCTCTGGCGAAGGCGTGCAGCAGGCCTTGCTTAAGCTGATAGAAGGAACCGTTGCTTCAGTTCCGCCCCAGGGCGGCCGTAAACATCCTCAGCAGGAGTTTCTGCAGGTAGATACCTCCAACATACTCTTTATTTGTGGCGGTGCATTTGCCGGCCTTGACAAGATCATTCGCGATCGCTCGGATAAAAGCGGCATTGGTTTTGCTGCCGAGTTACGTAGTCCGGAAAAAGAGAAAAAAGTTGGTGAAACCCTGCAGGATGTGGAACCTGAAGATCTTGTTAAATACGGCTTGATCCCGGAATTTGTGGGTCGTTTGCCCATGATTGCGACGCTTAACGAGCTGGATGAAGATGCGCTGGTTAAAATCCTGAAGGAACCCAAAAACTCTCTTACCAGACAATATGCCAAGTTATTTGAAATGGAAGGGGTTGAGATTCAGTTCCGCGATGATGCTCTCAAGGCGATTGCCCGAAAAGCCCAGGAACGAAAGACTGGTGCCCGCGGTTTACGTTCAATCATGGAGTCGGTCTTGCTAGACACCATGTACAACATCCCCTCCCAGGAAGGTGTAACAAAGGTTGTTATTGATGAGGCCGTTATTAATGGTGAGTCCGAACCTTTGTTGATGTATGAAACCGGAGAATCCGCAAAAAGTATCTCTGGCAGTAAAGACCCTGCTTGAAATAACCAATTCCGCCCTCAGATAGGTCAGTATGGCAATAAGTACTGACCCTGTTTGATCAGTATCCGGGCATGCTTGTATACCCCGGCCAGATAAACGTCACAATTTCATCAACATTTTCAGCCGCTCTCTGGTAAATATGATGAATTTGTAATTCAATGTAACCATCTTTTCATACAACAGGTCTGAGACAATTTATGGACAATCAGGACGTAACCAATCCTTCCGGTACCCTCCCTTTTTTACCCCTGAGGGGTGTTGTTGTATACCCGCAAATTGTCCATCCACTTTTTGTTGCCAGAGAAAAATCTATCAAGGCCTTAAAGGCAGCGATGGCCGGTGACAAAAAAGTGATTCTGGCTGCACAAAAGCAACATTCCGATGATGAGCCAGGAAAGGATGACGTATTTACTATCGGCACTGTGGCCTCAGTGCTTCAGTTAATGCATGTTAATGACGGCACTGTGAAGGTTCTTGTCGAGGGTGTGGAAAGAGTCCAGATCCGCAAACTGCATATTGACGGAGACTATTACACTGCTGAAATCAGCAGCATGAATGGCAGCACCGTCGAGGAAAAAGATACAGAAATTCTGGTGCGCTCACTACTTTCCCAATTTGACCAGTATGTGCAGCTGAGTAAAAAGATATCGCCGGAAGTTTTGACCTCCATAACAAGTATTGATGAGCCAAGCCGACTGGTAGACACCATTGCAACACATATGTCACTGCAGTTGCAGGAAAAGCAGAACATCCTGGAGCTGGCAAACCTCAAGCCGCGTATTGAACATTTGATGTCCTTGATAGAGGCTGAAATTGATATTTTCCAGGTTGAAAAACGCATTCGTGGGCGCGTTAAAAAGCAAATGGAAAAAAGTCAGCGTGAGTACTATCTAAATGAGCAGATGAAAGCTATTCAGAAAGAAATGGGCGAGCTTGATGACGTGCCTAATGAGGGCGAAGAGTTAAAAAATAAAATAGAAGAAGCAGGAATGCCTAAGGAGGCCAAGGAAAAGGCAACTGCTGAGCTGAATAAACTGAAAATGATGTCGCCTATGTCATCAGAAGCGTCTGTTGTCCGGACCTATATAGACTGGATGATCAGTGTGCCATGGAAAAAGAAATCTAAAATTCGTACTGATCTGGCCAAGGCTGAAGAAATCCTCGATCATGATCACTATGGTTTGAAGGAAGTTAAGGAAAGGATTGTTGAGTATCTTGCCGTCCAGAAACGAGTAAAGAAACTCAAAGGTCCCATTCTTTGCCTGGTAGGACCTCCAGGGGTGGGTAAGACTTCTCTCGGAGAATCTGTCGCCAGAGCCACCGGCCGTAAATTTGTCCGTATGGCTCTTGGTGGAGTACGTGATGAAGCTGAAATTCGCGGTCATCGTCGAACCTATATAGGTTCCTTGCCAGGCAAGGTAATACAGAAAATGGCGAAAGTCGGGGTACGCAACCCTCTGGTGTTACTTGATGAAGTGGACAAGATGGGAATGGATCACAGGGGTGATCCGGCGTCTGCCTTGCTGGAAGTGTTGGATCCAGAGCAAAATCATAATTTTAATGATCACTATCTGGAAGTTGATTATGACTTGAGTGATGTGTTGTTTATTTGCACGTCAAATTCCATGAACATCCCGGGTCCTTTACTAGACAGAATGGAAGTGATCCGCTTGCCAGGGTACACGGAAGATGAAAAACTCAATATTGCCAGCCGCTACCTCGTGCCAAAACAAAAAGAAAATAATGGCTTGAGAGAAGATGAACTTACCCTGTCTGATGATGCGATTTTAAATCTGATCAGGCATTACACCCGTGAAGCAGGCGTTCGCGGTCTTGAAAGAGAAATTGCCAAAATTTGCAGAAAGATTGTGAAACAACATGTTTCGGAAAAAAGTTCTCCGAAGTTAAAACTTACTGCAAAAGACCTTGAACAATATGTGGGCGTACAAAAATACGATTACGGCAGAGCGGAAGAAGAAGATGCCATAGGCCAGGTGAATGGTCTCGCATGGACCCAGGTCGGGGGTGAGCTGCTTACTATTGAAGCAGTTGCAACACCGGGCAAGGGAAAAACAACCATGACTGGCTCTCTGGGCGACATAATGCAGGAGTCTATCCAGGCTGCGTTAACCGTGGTCAGAAGTCGTGCTGCCACATTAGGTCTGAAAGAAAACTTTCATGAAAACAATGATCTACACGTTCACGTTCCTGAAGGTGCGACACCAAAAGATGGTCCCAGTGCCGGTGTGGGAATGTGTACAGCACTGGTTTCTGTACTGACAGGGATACCGGTGAGAAAAGACGTAGCCATGACAGGTGAAATAACACTCAGAGGTCAGGTCCTTCCTATCGGAGGTTTGAAAGAAAAATTACTTGCTGCCCATCGTGGTGATATAGGAACGGTGATTATTCCTAAAGAAAATGAAAGGGATCTGAAAGAAATTCCGGATAACATCAAGGCAGATTTGGACATTAAACCGGTCAAGTGGATTGATGAAGTTTTGGAAATTGCCCTTGCCTATATGCCGGAACCCGCGGAAGATAATAAAACTCAAGCACTTGAAAAAGGTTCCTCAAAATCAACTGAGAATAGGGTCAAGGATAAAAGAAAAAAATCTATAAATACACACTAGGAAACCTTGTATTCCTTGACATTCCTTCAATACAGTTGGTATAAAGTTTATTGATTTAAAGGCTGGTTAATCGCTTCCAAAAACGTAGTAAAACTACTCCACAAAAACTGAACCTAAAACGATAACAAGGGGATAACGTGAATAAATCCGAATTAATAGATGCTGTTGCTGAAACTGCCGATTTACCAAAAGCTGCTGCTGCTCGTGCCATTGATGCGATGACTGATGCCATCGCTTCATCATTAAAATCTGGTAACTCTGTTGCACTGGTTGGTTTTGGCTCTTTTAATGTAAAGGATCGTCCAGCACGTACTGGCCGCAATCCTCAAACAGGAGCGCCTATTCAGATTGCCGCTGCTAGAGTTCCTTCTTTTAAAGCTGGTAAAGCACTGAAAGACGCCGTTAATTCCTGATGGCGTTACCTTCGGCTGGTTAATAACAGTCGGAAAACTCAGGATAGTATATAGAGGGCGCATCATTGATGCGCCTTCTGTTTTATTAGTCGTTAAGATTCCTGGTAACGATTAGTAGTGTAAAATTAGCAACCAGGGCTTTCACATTATAAATAATTGCAAAATGTGGAAACTGCTTTGTTATCGAAATTAATGGATGTTGATAATCTCAACATTTTTTTTAAAATTCTGGAATAAAAAATGCTGCAAAAAATTCGAGATAATTCCCAGGGTATTGGAGCCAAGATTTTTGTCTGGTTTATTATCGTAATATTCGGTGCATGGGGAGCCAGCACTATAGTCTCATCGGTCATTAACGGAACACCTGCTATTTCTGTTAATGGTACCGACATTGATGAACTGCAAGTTGAACGAACCACCCAGGCCAGATTGCAGGAGATCATGCAGTCCCTCGGTCCGGATGCAGATCTTTCCAGTATTGATGAAGACCTGGCAAGAGAAGCGGCCTTGAATGAACTTATTCAGCAGGAATTACTGCTCCAGTATGCTGAAAAAACCGGGATGGTTATCTCTTCCAGATCTATTGATCGCTCCATAGCACAGACCGCCGATTTTCAGGTTGATGGCGTGTTTAATGGAGAACGTGCCCAAATGTTAATTAACACCATGGGCTATACCCCAAACTCCTATCGTGCCGCGCTAGCCTCGCAGGGGCTGATTAACCAGATTTCCTATGCCTATGGGCTGTCAGGTTTTGTAACCAAACCGGAAATCGAAAACATAGCCAAATTACTGAATCAGACCCGAGATTTACGCTATATCCTCGTAAGTCTGGATACTCAGCTAGACAGCATTGATGTTACGGATGAGGAAATTGAAGAATATTACAATACCAATGAAAGCCAGTTCATGCTTGAAGAACAGGTTTCTCTCGAATATATCGAGCTTGATAAAGACGCTATTTTTGACGAAGTTGTAGTCACTGAGGATCAGATTGTACGACGCTACGAAGAAGAACAGCTGGAGTATCAATCCCAGGTAGAACGTCGCGCCTCTCACATACTTCTTGAATCTTTTGACGATGATGATCTGGCCGCAGACCTGGCACTGGCTGAAGAACTCAAGACCAGAATAGACAGTGGAGAAAGCTTTGAAGCCCTGGCCCTGGAATACTCTGATGACCTTGGCTCTGCCGAAGAGGGTGGTGATGTTGGCTACACCACTGGTGATAATTTTGTTGAGCCTTTCGAACAGGCGCTTTTAACTCTGGAAGTTGGTGATGTATCCAACCCGGTTCAGTCAGAGTTTGGTGTACATCTAATCAAGCTGACAGAACAAAGCGAATCCGCAATCGAGTCATTTGAAGAAAGCAGGGAAAGACTGGAACGGGATCTAAAGTCTGATGAAGTGGATACCATTTTCCTGCAACGTTCTGAAGAACTGGGTAATCTGGCTTTTGAGTCCTTTGATCTCACTGATCCTGCCCGGATTATGGGTATTGAGATTAAAACAACACAATTGTTTAGCCGCAGTGGAGGCGTCGGTATTGCCGCAAATAGCGATGTTATCAACTCTGCATTCAGCCCACAGATATTGCTGGATGGGCTGAACAGTGACCTCATCTCTATCAGTCCCTCACGAAGCGTGGTGATCCGGGTTCTGGAGCACAATCAACCGCGACTACAGGCGATGGAAGATGTACGAGGCGAAATTGAGATTATGCTCCAGTTTGAAAAAATCCAGGAACAGACTCTTCGCCTGGGCGAGACAATAAAAACCAATTATCAAAATGATCAAAATATCGACAGCTTGCTGGAAACCCAGAATTTAAGCTGGAACCAACTTGATGGGCTTGAACGATCTGATCAGGTTCTGCCTCCTCAACTGGTTAATTACATATTTGAAATGCCTGATCCTGAAGACGGGGCGCCGGTTATCGATGGGCTGCTGCTCAATACCGGTGAATATGTAGTAATTGAGTTACAGGGTGTCAATGAAGGCTCTCTGGAAGATTTTGACGAAACTGAATTAAACAGTCTTGAAAGCTTTATTGCCCAGCAGTCTGCCAATGCAGATTTTGAAGCTCTGCTTATAGGTTTGGAGAACAGGGCAGAAATTGTCCGATAGAATGTAAAACAGCTCTTAAAAAGGCCTGATTTTTCCTCGAAATCCGGCCTTTTTTATAGCGCAAGGCGATTGCGCTAGATTGCCTCGAATAACGTTAAACCTTCTAGACTTAAGGAAACAGGCCGTTTATTCTATTTGTCCAGTACTGGCTGCCAGATCAAAGTTAACCGACATATCCTCCTGGCGGCGTTTCCATTGACACCAGCATCCATGCACAGGCAGGAATTATTTAAGATGATATTAAGTAGATCCCGAATTCCAGTTTTTTTGCTGTCGGTTTTCCTTGTGGCGTGTGGAGGAGGGAGCAGTGAATCACGTGTGGTAACGGGTAACCAGCAAGGCGTTTTGCATTTTGGCAATGGTACGGAACCACAAGGAATTGATCCCCATATTGTTACGGGTGTGCCCGAACATCATATTATAGGCGCATTGTTCGAAGGGCTGGTGACTAAAAACCCCTATACCCTGGAGCCGGAGCCTGGCGTTGCTGAAAGCTGGGACATCAGTGAGGATGGAAGGGTTTATACTTTCCACTTTCGGGATAACGCCCGGTGGAGTAATGGTGATCCAGTGGTCGCGGAAGATTTTCGCTGGTCCTGGGAGCGCGCGCTCACCCCGGAACTTGGCAGCCTTTACAATTACATGTTTTTCCCGATCCTTAATGCGGAAGCGTTTGCCACCGGTGCCATTGATGATTTTAGCGAAGTAGGGGTCAAGGTCCTGGACCAGCTCACCCTGGAAGTGACATTACGCGAACCAACTCCCTTCCTTTTACAGCTGTTTGACCACTACAGCACTTACCCCGTCCATCCGGCAACAGTGCTTGCTTTCGGCTCTCCCACCGACAGATTTTCACAATGGTCCCGTGAAGGCAATATCGTTACCAATGGCGCATTCATCCTCACCCAATGGCAGGTTAATTCCCATATCAGAGTTGAAAAATCACCGCTTTACTGGGATGCGGAAGAAGTCAAACTTAATGCTATCGTTTTTTATCCCACCGAAAACATTGTGACTGAAGAGAGGATGTTTCGGGACGAGCAGATCCATTTCACCAATGAAGTTGCTCTGGACAAAGTTCCGGTTTATCGCAATGAACAGCCTGAACTGCTTGAGATCGCCCCGTACCTGGGAACTTACTATTATTTGATCAATACCACGCGTGAACCTTTTAATGACGTGCGGGTACGTAAGGCTCTTTCCATGGCAATCGATCGTGAATTGCTGGTGGAAACGATTCTGGAAAACCTGTATTTACCGTCTTATGCCCTGGTACCTCCGGGCACGCTGGGTTATGAACCACCGATAACATTTGGCTATGATCCCGTGCAGGCCAGACAACTCCTCGCCGAAGCCGGGTATCCCGGTGGTGAAAACTTTCCGGCCTTTGATATTTTGTATAACACTCAGGAAAACCACCAGAAAATTGCTGTAGCGATTCAGCAAATGTGGATGGAGACCCTCGGGGTCAGTGCGACCCCCATGAATCAGGAGTGGAAGGTCTATCTGGACTCAACGGATAATTTTAATTACTCGATTTCACGACGCGGCTGGATTGGAGATTACGTAGATCCAAATACCTTCCTCGACATGATGATTACGGATGGTGGTAATAACAAAACCGGGTTTAGTGACAGTCGCTATGATGAACTTATTCTGCGGGAAGCACCGGCAACACTGGATCAGGAGAAACGCTTTGAGCTCTACCAGGAAGCGGAAGCCATTCTGATGAATGCCATGCCTATCATTCCGATTTATACTTATCAGAGTAAACACCTGAAACATCCCAGCCTGAAAGGATTGCCATCCAATATAATGGACTATTACAACTGGAAGTATGTCTATCTCGATGCATCGCAATAGAACAGGCTGAACTATATGTGGCGTTTCATCGGGCTTCGAAGTTTACAGGCTATTCCGGTCATACTGGCTGTTATTACAGTGACTTTTTTTCTGGTACGCGCCGCTCCCGGTGGCCCGTTTTCCAGTGAAAAAGCAGTATCACCCCAGGTGCAGGCAGCACTGGAAGCACAATACCGGCTCGATCAGCCGCCCTTGCAACAATATGTCTCCTACCTTACTGATCTGGTTCAGGGAAATATGGGGCCTTCTTTTTATTACCCTGGACGCAGCGTAGACGAACTCATTCTGCAGGGACTACCCATTACCGCGGAGCTAGGGCTATACGCCCTCTTGATTGCGGTCATAATCGGTAGCTTTGCCGGTGTCATTGCGGCCCTTAAACCCAATACCATGCAGGATTATGTTCCCATGAGTTTAGCCATGGTGGGCATCTGCATGCCTTCATTTTTGCTTGGGCCTGTGCTGGTACTGGTATTTGGCATTATGCTGGATTGGCTGCCGGTATCAGGCTGGGGTGATTCCTACGGGGACAAGATCTTACCCAGTATCACTCTCGGGGCGATGTATGCAGCTTATATTGCCAGGCTTAGCCGCTCCGGAATGCTGGAAGTTATGTCACAGGATTATCTTCGTACCGCAAGAGCCAAAGGCTTGCCGGAATCCGTGGTAATACTAAAACATGCCCTGAGAGGCGGGTTATTACCGGTAATAAGTTATCTTGGGCCTGCTTTTGCGGCCCTGCTGAGCGGCTCCTTTGTCGTGGAAACCATCTTCCAGATTCCCGGACTTGGCAGATTCTATGTGCAGGCAGCGTTTAATCGGGATTACACAATGATCCTTGGTACCACGGTTTTCTTATCCACGCTGATTGTGGTGTTTAATTTACTTTCTGATATTGCGGCTGCCTGGGTTAATCCCAGATTGCGTTACCAGTTTAAAAAATAATGACGTCAAAAATCTCTACACAGTCACTTGATCATGACATTCCCAAAGGAACGTCCCTTTGGGAAGATGCCCTGGTCCGATTACGTAAAAACAGACTGTCCATGATTGGTCTGGGTTTTCTGTTGTTTGTGATGATAGTGTGTCTTCTCACACCCTGGATTGCGCCTTATGGCTATGAAGAACAAAATCTTCGGCTCGGTGCAATTCCACCCTCAATGGAACACTGGTTGGGGACTGACACATTTGGCAGGGACATGTTAACCAGAATTATGTATGGCGGCAGAGTGTCATTGCTGGTGGGCTTTATTGCCACCTCGGTTGCTTTACTTATTGGGGTAACTTATGGCGCTATCGCCGGTTATGCCGGGGGTAAAACAGATGCATTCATGATGCGCCTTGTAGACATTCTTTATGCACTTCCGTTTATGATTTTCATTATTTTGCTGATGGTGGTGTTTGGGAGAAACCTGCTATTGCTGTTTCTGGCAATCGGCGCTGTTGAGTGGTTGGTGATGGCTAGAATTGTCCGTGGACAGATCCAGAGCCTCAGACAACAGGAGTATGTAGAAGCCGCCATTTCATTAGGTTTGTCGCCGGCAGCGATAATCATGAAACATCTTATTCCCAATGCTCTTGGACCTGTTATTGTCTATACAACACTGACCATCCCCAATGTTATGTTGCTTGAGGCTTTTTTAAGTTTTCTTGGTCTTGGCATACAGCCGCCAGAATCCTCATGGGGATTACTTATCTCCTACGGTGTGGAAACCATGGAGGAATATCCCTGGTTGCTTGTATTTCCGGGACTGGCCTTGACCACTACATTATTTGCGCTCAACTTTCTCGGCGATGGACTGCGTGATGCCCTGGATCCGAAAGCCTCAAGAGATTAAATAACCCATATTATGTCACTACTTCAGGTACAGGATCTGTCCATATATTTCCACACTCGTAATGGGGTGGTCAAAGCTGTGGATGGCATCAGTTTCGACGTAGAGGCAGGAAAGACTTTCGCTATTATCGGGGAATCCGGTTCCGGGAAATCGGTTGCCTGTTACAGCATGCTTGGTTTGGTTCCCATGCCACCGGGCAAGATTGAATCCGGCAAGGTCATGTTTCAGGGGCGCGACCTTTTGACCTTGTCCGAAAAGGAGTTACGTAAGGTCCGTGGCAAGGGGATTTCAATAATCTTTCAGGATCCGATGACGACTCTTAATCCTTTCCTGAAAATAGGGGATCAGTTGATGGAACCCCTCAGGCTCCACTTTGGTTTGAGCAGAAAGGAAGCCTGGCAAAGAAGCATCGATATCCTGGAAGAAGTCGGTATCAAGAATGCAGCACAACGCATGAATGCCTGGCCTTTTGAATTTTCAGGCGGGATGCGTCAGCGCGTGGTAATTGCCATGGCGCTGGTTACCGAGCCGGAAATTATTATCGCGGATGAGCCAACTACTGCCCTGGACGTAACCGTCCAGGCACAAATTCTCAAACTCTTAAAAGAGCTTCAGGAACGGCGCAATATTGGTGTTATTTTTATCAGCCATGACCTGAGCGTTGTAGCGGATATCGCCGATGAAATTGGCGTCATGCAATATGGTAAATTCGTGGAGCAGGGCGATCGAAATGCTATCTTCAATAATCCGCAGGACGAATATACCCGCAAGCTATTGGCGGCGGTACCAGGGACACAAAAGTTCTGTGCCTCTCTTTCACCTGCTGCCATGATAAAAATTGAAGACCTGGTCGTCGAATTTCCGGGGGGAAAAAATCAGGACACGGTAATTGCTGTCAACTCCGTTAGCCTTGATATTAATCGCCATGAAATTCTCGGCCTGGTTGGCGAATCCGGATCGGGCAAATCTACTCTGGGCCGCGCAATCACTCGACTGGTAACACCAACATCGGGAAAGATTTATTTTAACGACGAAGAAATCAGTCATTACTCGTTGGCAAGGATGAAACCGCTGAGACGGCATATGCAGATCATTTTTCAGGATCCCTATGCCAGCCTGAATCCGCGTATGACAGTATATGACACATTGGCAGAACCGCTTTTATTGCATGGCATATGCAAACGCAAGGATTTGGAAACTGAAGTATTTGCCTTGATGGATTCTGTCGGTCTGTCCCGGGAAAGCGTGCTGCGCTATCCCCATGAATTTTCCGGTGGGCAGCGGCAACGTATTGCCATTGGTCGCGCCATCGCCACCAAACCGGAATTTATAGTGGCTGATGAACCGGTTTCCGCTCTGGACGTTACTATTCAGGCTCAAATACTTGATCTGCTACTGGAATTGGTCGAGCGCTTTGATCTGACCATGCTGTTTATCTCCCATGACCTTGGGGTAGTGCGCTATTTATCTGATCGGATCGTGGTAATGAAAGAAGGTGTGCTGGTAGAAACCGGAACTGTCAGTGAGGTGTTTGAAACGCCAAGCCAGGATTATACCAAGGCCTTGCTTGATGCTATTCCTGGCAAGTCACTGCTGGACGGTCTTTGAACCCCGCTGTAAAAAACCGTTTTAAAACGAATCTTTCCATCCACGAATCGCGCCAAACACCTCTTCGGGAACATGTAATTGTCGTCCACTGTGTTTATTCGCTGCGGCTATAATTTCCGGCTCCCCACATCGCAGGAAAGGATTGGTATCCAGCTCTGCTCTTATGCTGGTGGGGACGGTGGGAATACCCCTGCTGCGCTTTTCTTTTTCCTGCTCTACGCGCTGTGCCAATGTTTTGTTTTCAGGCGTTACCGCGCTGGCAAAAGCAAGATTTGCAAGAGTGTATTCATGAGCACAATAAACCAGGGTTTCAGCAGGTAAACGCGCAAGCTTCTGCAGTGATTCATGCATCATTGGGAAAGTGCCTTCGAAAACTCTGCCACAGCCGCCGGCAAACAGGGTGTCCCCACAGAATAGCACCGGGGTGTTGCTTTCCTCAGCTGCATTGAAATAGGCGATATGATCCAGTGTATGGCCTGGAATTTCCAGCACCTTGAATGTGTTACCCAGAATATTAATCTGGCTGCCTTCCCTGACAGTATGAGTCACGGCAGGAATATTCGCAGAGTCCGGCCCATAAACCGGCACCTGGTAATTTTCCAGCAAGCGGTTAATGCCGCCGGTATGATCACCATGATGATGGGTAATGATAATGACGGCGAGGTTCAGGTTGTTTTCCTTCAAATAGTGAAGAACCGGCTCGGCATCACCTGGATCGACTATGCCGCAATCACAACTACCAGACTCCCTGAACAGCCAAAGATAGTTATCGTTAAAAGCCTGAATGGGGGTGACTTCCAGCATGGTATTGCCCTTTTTTTGTATAGTTGGTTTACGTTAATGATGGCACCGGTTTGGTCGCCAGCACAACGAGACTCAGGTATGATACCCAATTTGAACAACCATGTCGGGCAGCAAGGTGATCTGGAAAAGTAACAGAGAAAATCTCGACAGTCCTGGCTTTTATGATGCCATGAGTCAGTGGTATGAAACCCCGCTTGGCATTCGTCTTCGCGAAGTTGAAATGTCTTTACTGGACCGTTGCCTGCCCAGGCGTTTTGGCTATCATCTGCTGCAAATTGGCTGTGCCAATTTCCCGATGTATGAAAACAGCCCGGTAGGCCACAAATTTTCCATTACCCACAACAACAATCTTGCCGGACATGGTATTGCGGCCAGGGGAGAAGCGATGCCACTGACCAGCGAATCCGTTGATGTGGTCTTACTTCACCACGCCCTGGATTATTCTCCCTTCCAGCACCAGTTATTGCGAGAAGTATCGCGTGTTCTTATTGCCGGAGGACACATCGTGATTGTGGGATTTAATCCGGTCAGCAGTTGGGGGCTTAGAACACGCTTACCTGGACATAAAATACACCCCTGGAATGGACGGCTTTTAAGCACTTCACGTATATCGGACTGGCTGAAATTACTGGATTTCCAGATTGAGCAGGTACGCTATGGAGCCTATACGCTGCCAATCAACTCGCCGGGTGTTATCAAGTATTCAAGTTTACTTGAGCGTCTTGCATCACGCCTGAATTGGCCAACAGGTGGCGTTTACATGATTTCCGCCAGAAAGCAGGTATTACCTCTCACGCCTATTCAAACCTCATGGCGGGAATTTGCCAGCGCTAATGTCGGCATGCCTATTGCGGAAAATATTACTCGCGTTTCGAGAGACCTTGGGGCGGCCAGTAATGAAGAAAATTCCTGAGTAATTCCATGACAGATCAGATCAGGATTTATACAGATGGCGCTTGCAGGGGCAACCCCGGGCCGGGTGGATGGGGAGCGGTTCTCATGCACGGCGACAAGGTTAAAAAACTTTATGGCGGAGAAAAGGAAACCACCAATAACCGAATGGAATTAACCGCAGTGATCAAGGCACTGGAATGTATCAAGGGTACCAAATGGTCTTTGGAAATAACGTCTGATTCAAAGTATGTGCTGCAGGGCATAACTGAATGGATAGAAGGATGGAAGCGAAAGGGCTGGCGCAATGCCAGCAAAAAACCTGTTATGAATGCTGACCTCTGGCAGCGGCTGGACGAACTGGTACAGCCTTTTGAAATAAGCTGGCATTGGGTAAAAGGCCATAGCGGTCATCCGGAAAACGAAATGGCTGATCAATTGGCCAATCAGGGTATTGATGAATTGTGATTAAGCCCTGGCCCGTTGATTCGGATAATTAACTTCAGACAAAATGAATAAATAGCGAAAATATGCGACAAATTGTACTTGACACGGAAACTACCGGACTGGACCCAGCCCAGGGGCACAAGATCATCGAAATTGGCTGTGTAGAACTGATCAACAGGAAGCTTACCGGCAATCATTTTCATGTATACATTAACCCACAAAGAGAAATTGAAGCTGCGGCGCTTGAAGTCCATGGCATTACAAACCATTTTCTCGCTGACAAGCCTTTGTTTAACGACATAGCTGAAAGTTTTGTTGAATTTGTTAGCGGTGCCGAGCTGGTTATCCATAATGCCCCTTTTGATATTGGCTTCCTGGATCATGAACTGGCAGCGTTGAATAAAGGCTACAAGCCAATGCAGGATTATTGCCAAATTCTGGATTCCCTGGTGATGGCCAGGAAAAAACATCCCGGACAGAAGAACAATCTTGATGCCTTGTGCAAGCGCTACATGGTAGATAATACCCAGCGTGACCTCCACGGTGCCTTGCTTGATGCGGAAATTCTTGCTGACGTCTATTTGATGATGACCGGCGGTCAGTCGAGCTTTTCCCTGGTGGAGGAAGAGAGTTCCGAAAAACGCTCTGCCCAGCAATTAAAGCGACTTTCTGTGCAGCGCAAGCCTTTAAAAATTATCAGGGCAACCCAGGATGAAGTTTCAGCGCATGAGGCTCGACTAATGGAAATTGACAAAGCAGCAGAAAATGGATGTTTGTGGTTAAAAAATTAACGCTTAGAGGCTTTGCTATTTCTTGAAGTAGGGTGCGCTCGTGCATATAAACCTTGTCCTTCTCTACATATGTAATCCCATACAAAGCTTTGAATTCCAACCTCTAAGCTATTAGGAATCACTATGGAAGTGTTAGAAATGGATACCGCCATGATGGTATCTGGCATCATTCTTGTAATAACCTTTGTGGGAATCTTTACCGAAGGTGTACACGGTTTTCACCGTGCAAAATTTGCTCTTGGTGGCGCCGGTGCAATGGTGTTGGCAGGACAGTATTTTGGCTTTTACAGCCCTGATTTGGCGATAGAATCTATCGACTGGAATGTAATATTCCTGTTAGGTGCGATGATGACTGTCGTGGCTATCATGATCCCAACCGGGGGCTTCCAGATGCTGGCATATCGTATTGCCGATTTCAGTAAGGGACGTCTGTTCCTGCTGCTGGCGATGATGGGCACACTGGTCACCGTTTTATCACTGCTGCTGGACAACGTAACCACGGTGGTTATTTTCGGTCCACTGATTATTCTTATCTGTCAGTCGATGAAAGTTAACCCGATTCCCTATCTTCTGGCTGCCGCCTTGCTGTCCGACACCGGTGGTGTGGCTACGCTGGTAGGTGACCCCCCCAATCTGATGATTGGTTCTGCTGCAGGCATCGACTTTAACACATTCTTCTACCATATGGGCGGTATTGTCTTTGTGGCCTGGGTAGCGACACTATTTGCTCTGAAGTTTATCTTCAAGAAAGAGCTGTCTCAGAAGCCAGTCTTACAGGACTTCAGTCAGCAGGAAGAAATGAAAGACCCTTATACCTGGAAAGTTTCCCTGATTGTTCTGGGCATCATGGTCGTCGGCTTTATCATGCACAGAACCCTGCATTGGGAAGCCTGGTTTGTTGCCGGCATGGGCCTGACCTTACTGGTATTTTTCGGTAAAGACGTTGATATGGATGAACATTTTGCTGACGTCGAGCTGACCTTGCTGATGTTTTTCTTGGCCCTGTTTATAATCGTTGGTGGTGTGGAACACAGTCACTTTCTTGAGTACATTGGACAGTTTATTTTGCCGTTTGTTCGCGAGGATCTCCTGACTGCTGCAATCCTGTTGATGTGGGTAGCCGCGATTATGTCAGCCTTTATTGACAACATCCCGTTCACTGCAGCCATGATTCCAATTATTCTGGGTCTTGAGCAGCAGGGAGTAAATGTTAATGCACTGTGGTGGGCACTGGCAGCCGGCGTTGGTATGGGCGGTAATGGAAGTCACCTGGGCTCAACAGCCAATGTCTTCATTGTGACTATTTCAGAAAAACTGGCCAAAGATGAAGGTGATCCGAGTCTCGCTATTACACCGGGGCTTTGGTTCAGGAAAGGTGCACCAATCATGGTACTGACACTGATTATTTGTTCCATCATCATGACAACGTTTTTCGGTTTTTACAGCAACCCAAGTGCAGCAATTGGCCTGTAGTGCTAAAGTAGAAAAGCGCATTTTTGTAGTTAGAGCATCTAAATAATTACATGACATAGTGGCATTTGTGTTAGCCGGGAAAATCAGAGGATCTGTCGTTTTACGACAGATTCTTTTTCTTTATAGTATATTCGTGTCTATATATTTAGTGGTTATCTGGGCAATATCAGTGCCTGCAACTTTCTGGAGTATTAATGTTGGAATTCATCTCTGAATACGGACTTTTTCTGGCCAAAACCCTTACAGTGGTTGGTGCTGTGCTCATCATCATGTCAGCAGCCTTAGCCAATGCCATCAAACAAAAGAAAGAAGGCAAAGGGGCAATTACGGTTACCCATCTCAATAAGGAACTCGATCATTTAAGTGATGCAATCAAAAATGTTGTCGAAAATGAGCAGTATCTGAAAGAAGCAGCCAAGGCCGAAAAGAAAAAGCAGAAACAGGAAAAGAAGGCTCTCAAAAAGGCTGGCAATGCTGAAGATGAAAAAATGCGTCTTTATGTTATCGATTTTGATGGCGACCCAAAAGCCAGTCAGGTTGAGGAACTACGCCAATCTATCACTGCGGTTCTGGCTATGGCTCGTGAAGGCAAGGATGAAGTCCTGCTGCGTCTGGAAAGCCCTGGCGGCATGGTTCACGCCTATGGACTGGCAGCGTCTCAGTTGCATCGCGTGCGCAGTAAAAATATACCGCTAACCATCTGTGTAGATAAAGTCGCAGCAAGTGGTGGTTACATGATGGCCTGTGTAGCCAGTCAACTAATTGCTGCGCCTTTTGCCTATATAGGCTCCATTGGCGTACTGGTCCAGATCCCCAATTTTCACCGCTTGCTGAAAGAAAAGAATGTCGACTATGAAATGGTGACCGCAGGAGAATACAAGAGAACCTTGACCATGTTTGGGGAAAACACAGATCAGGGCCGACAGAAGATGCTCGAGGACGTAAAAGAAGTCCACGACTTGTTCAAGGATTTTATCAGGGAGTCACGTCCAGCCATGGATATCGAGAAACTGGCTACCGGTGAAACCTGGCTGGGCAGTCGTGCCCTTACATTAGGCCTGGTGGATGCGGTAGGGACCAGTGATGAGTATATTATTAATGCCTGCAAGGACGCCGACGTGTACCACGTGGTATATGAGAAGAAAAAGAATATTGCGGATAAATTGGGCAGAATCATTGAGTCCAGCCTCGACAATACAGTGATGCGCTGGCTGCACCGGGGTAAAAGCAAGGACGAGCTGTATTCCTGATTAAGTCTATTAACTGAAAAGTTAGCGGCGTCGAAACAGGGGCAGGGGTTCTTCTACTGTACTCATATAGCTGGTGGAAAACTCATTGAAGGCCGCCAATGCTTGCTCCACTTTCACCCCGTCAGCCAGGTCAAAACTGTTGATACCACATTTTTTCATATAGAAAAGCTGGTCACGCAAGACATCACCAATGGCGCGAATTTCACCCTGATAATTCAGACGTTCCCGCAGGATTGCTGCGGCTGAAAAAGCTCTG
Source organism: Gammaproteobacteria bacterium (assembly GCA_030427065.1). Lineage (GTDB taxonomy): Bacteria > Pseudomonadota > Gammaproteobacteria > Pseudomonadales > Pseudohongiellaceae > Eutrophocola. The sequence continues at coordinate 42,535 of JAUHWU010000001.1, forward strand.
CCATCCCTGAAAACAGGGAAATTAAGGCATATTAATGGCAGGTCAATGACGTCATTGGCAAGTTCATAGGGATCATCGTCGGAATCTACACATACAGCAACTGCTTTGCCCGATTCCATCAGGGAATCCTTATGCTCCTGCCATAAGGCAAAGGGCACAACGATATGGCTCGATTCATCGGAAAGGGCCGTGTTTAAGTCAACATCCTTTGCCAACAGGCTCCAGGGGTTATCAACAACCTGTCCGTCTTTAATCAGCGTTGGCATACACTTTTTCCTTATAGGGATCCATACCGATACGATTGTAGGTAGCAAGAAAGCTTTCGTCAGCCTGGCGGTTTTCCAGGTAGACATTAATGATTTTGTCTATCACATCGGGCATTTCAGCCTGGGCAAATGAGGGCCCCAGCACCTTACCCAGTGATGTGTCTCTGTCTGAAGAACCACCCAGTGTCACCTGATAAAATTCTGAGCCTTTTTTGTCGACCCCCAGGATGCCTATATTACCAACATGGTGGTGTCCACAGGCATTCATGCAGCCAGAAATGTTCAATGTGATCTCGCCAATGTTTTTCTGAATATCGAAGTCTTCAAAGCGGCGCTGGATTGATTCAGCTATGGGTATCGACTTTGCATTAGCCAGAGAACAGAAGTCGCCACCGGGGCAGCAGACGATGTCGTTAAGCAGGCCAAGATAGGGAGTGGCCAGCGATTCTTTCTTGCAGGCCAGATAGACCGCATACAAGTCCTGCAAACGCACATCGGTAAGCACCAGGTTTTGCTCATGGGTAACACGTACTTCACCAAAGCTGTATTTGTCAGCCAGATCAGCAACAAATTCCATCTGGGTGTCTGTAATATCACCAGGGGCAACACCGGTTTCTTTGAGGCAAAGGGAAACAATGCGGTAACCTGGCTTTTTGTGTAGAGCGACATTGCGTTCCAGCCAGTGACTGAATAAGAGGTCGCTTGCAGCGGCGTCTTCAATCGCCTGATCGATGTCATCAAGATCCTGATAATCAGGATCTGTAAAAAATACCCTGCAACGCGCCACTTCTTCATGAGTCAAAGTAGCAGGGCCGTCCTTGTCGTGAAGCCATTCAGCTTCGACTTTATCCCGAAATGCGTCGACCCCAATTTCCTTCACCAGAATCTTGATACGTGCCTTGTATTTATTGTCACGTCGACCGAAACGGTTATAGACCCGCATGATGGCATCAAGATAGGTAAGCAGATGTTGCCAGGGCAGGAATTCACAGATTGTTGCGCCTATTACCGGAGTACGGCCCAAGCCTCCACCGACCAGCACTTGAAAACCAATCTCTCCCTTGTCATTTTTCTTGATATAAAGGCCAATATCATGGACCTGGGTAGCGGCCTGGTCATTGGGCGTGCCGCAAACAGCAATCTTGAATTTACGCGGCAAGTAAGCAAATTCCGGGTGAAATGATGACCACTGGCGAATAATTTCACACCATGGACGACTGTCTTCAATTTCATCTACGGCAACACCGGCAAACTGGTCGGTTGTAGTATTTCGAATACAGTTACCACTGGTCTGGATGGCATGCATCTCCACTTCAGCCAGTTCCGCTAAAAGATCTGGCACCTGCTCGAGAACAGGCCAGTTGTACTGAATATTTTGACGAGTAGAAAAATGCGCATAGCCCTTGTCATAATCTCTGGCGATGGAAGCAAGTTTGCGCAATTGACGCGACGATAGACAGCCATAGGGAATAGCGACACGCAGCATTGGTGCGAGCCGCTGGATATACAGGCCATTTTGCAAACGCAGTGGTAAAAATTGCTCGCTGGTCAATTCGCCAGCCAGAAAGCGCCGGGTCTGGTCACGGAACTGCACAATTCTATCCTGCAGCATTTGTTTGTCGTAGTTATCGTAAATATACATTTACTGGTCCTGGTATCCTTAACTGCAATAATGCCTCTGTTGCCTTCATCACCTTTTTACTGTGCTCTGGAAGACCGCAAAGGATGAATTTCAAGGCACGCGATGATACTACGTGACAAGATTTAGCGCTATGGGTAAGTCCATGAAATTCTTTAATAAACATACACTGTGTATGGTCTTTTTTGCTTTATAACATCACTTGTTCCACAATATGATCCTTGCTCTTGATTACTGACGTATAGTCACCATATAGAATGGCTTCGGGAGTGATTTCGACGGTATTTTCATCAGTGACTTCCAGAGCAACAACGGCCATAATCAGCCGCTTTTTCCAACGCTGCACACGGCTAAACGGGATAATAAATATTCATGATAGACATTACAGATTCAGGCCAGACATATCTAAAACAACTCCTTGATAAACAAGATTGTGAAGGAATCGCAATACGCGTATTCGTGCTTGATGGCGGCACGCCCAAGGCGGAAACCTGCATTGCTTTTTGCAGACCCGGAGAAGAAGAAGCTGATGATGAATTATTTAAATACAATGGCTTTAACGCTTTCATTGAAGCTAAAAGCAAAAAATATCTTGAAGAAGCGGTTGTAGACTTCGCCAAAGACAGCATGGGCGGACAGCTAACCATTCGTGCCCCCAACTCACGTATGCCAAAAATATCAGAGGACAGTTCACTGGAAGATCGTATTAATTATATTCTCTATAACGAGATCAATCCGGGTCTGGCAGCCCATGGTGGATTCATTTCCCTGGAAGAAGTAACTGAAGATGCCATTGTCGTTTTACGTTTCGGTGGTGGTTGCCAGGGCTGTGGTATGGTTGATGTGACCTTGAAGGACGGTGTTGAAAAATCCCTGATGGAACAGCTACCCCAGATCAAGGAGATCAGGGATGTAACAGACCACACAGTGCAGGAAAACGCTTACTATAAATAAGCGCAGCATAATAACCACTGCAGTGTTTCAAACCACACAGTTATATAGCGATCATCAACATGTCATCAGTAATTGGAGTAATAGGGGGCAGCGGCCTATATACACTTGACGACAATGAGGCGGCTGAACCAACAGCTTTAATTACCCCCTACAGTGACGAACCGGTAACCGTTTTCACCAGTAACATTGCCAGTCACAATGTAGTGTTTTTGCCCCGCCATGGCAGTAGCCATGGAACACCTCCCCATCGCATAAATTATCGAGCCAATCTGCATGCCTTGGCTGAGTGTGGCATCGATTTCATTATTGCCGTTAATGTTGTGGGAGGGATTTCAGCGCAGATGTCACCGGGAACGATTGTTATTCCGGATCAGATTATTGATTACACATGGGGCAGGGAACATACCTACTTTGATAGACTTGAAAAACCGGAAAATCACATTGATTTTACCTGGCCCTATGACAAGTCCCTGTCTAAAGTTCTCGCACAGACGACCTTGTCGCTGGGATTACCGCTGAAATCAGGAGAGCCGGGAGGAGTATATGGCTGTACTCAGGGCCCCAGACTGGAAACTGCCGCTGAAATTACTCGCATGAAAAATGATGGCTGCGACATTGTCGGTATGACTGCGATGCCGGAAGCAGCCCTGGCGCGAGAGCTGGGCATTGCCTATGCAAGTATAGCCCTGGTGGTAAACTGGGCTGCAGGTTTGACTCAGGAAACAATCGCTTTCGGGGATATTGCATCTACTCTTGATGAAGGGATGGCAGGCATTAAAAGAGTATTGTTAGCAACAATCGCTGACCTTTAGTTATTGTATCAATCAAAAAAACTGCTTTGCTCCGGCAATTGATAAGGTCTTACTTCCACAATAACCCCAAGTTCGGGATGATCCAGATAATGCAGTTCATTACTCACCATCGCCCGCATCTGCTCCATAAAAGCAAGGTCTGTAATCGAAAATTGACTGTCGAAACGACGGGTTGATGATGACTTATCAAGAGCAGGACTATCGGGAAGAGGAGGCAGCTGTCTTGGCGAGTCTGGAGAGTCAGGAGAGCTGCCAGACGGTAATTCTTCCGCGTTGGCAAAAGAAGCCAGCCAGAGTCTTGCTTCAATATCGACACGATTCACGTCATAACTGAAACGCAAACTGCCTTCCAGTTCATGATGAGTTCCATATTGAGCCCCTCCCTGAACATAAATTCCTGTACTTTGTACACGATTCAGCAATGGCTGGCGCCACACCGCATGAAAAAGAAGACGGTGATCAGGAGACTGATCTATCATTTCGTTATATCGCAGAAATCTGGCTGATTCACGGCCAAGTGCTATGAAGGGGTCACGATTAAAATCGGTGATACGAAAATCGCCACTGGCTGGATAATTTTTCGGCCCAATAAAATCAGGAGAACCTGACGACGGTGCCATCGGAGCCTGTTGAACCCCGATCAAGGCATCGGACGGCACAAATGCCGTGTTGTTTTCAACAAAAGGAACCTGGTAAATCCTGCTTGCAGGAATGAGGGCTCTGGAAGGGTCGTAATAACTTAGCGACATTTTATCTGGAATGACGAGTTCGTTATCCTCATCAGAGCTTTCGTTTGAAAAAATACTGACTTCAATTTCGTACCAGCGATTTCCGTCATAGCTAAATGTCTGAGCCATAGCGGGAGCGGCAACAAAAAGCGCGTACGCTGCTGCAAGGATTATGTAGCTGGTAAGTGTGCGTGTATGCATAAACTCAGGCTACCTCAAGTGGTTCCGGAGTTAAAGTATCCAGTAACTGTTTAACAAATGCGATGCGCTCACGCGAATCGTCGAGGTCATGCCTGAATTTCAATTCTGTAGGCCCACTTAATGAATAAACCCGGGAGTTATCCTGCACCAGTTTGACAATGGAATATGGGTCCACCTCAGTATCATTGTTGAATATTACCTTGCCAAACCTGGCGTTTGCTTCGATCTTTTGTATGCCCAGAAATTCGGAATAGAGTTTAAGCAGGGTCACTTCAAACAGCAGTTTAGCGGCTTCGGGTAAAAGTCCGAAACGATCTATCATTTCTATTTTCAAGCCATCAAGTTCACGTTTATCAACTGCATTGGCAATGCGTTTGTACATCATTAAGCGAATATGAACATCAGGCAGATATTGTTCAGGAATAAGAGCGGGTATGTGGAGATTGATTTCCACGCTAGCATGGATAGGTCGGTTCAGGTCGGGGTGCTTGCCTTGTCTCATCAACTTTACGGTGTGTTCCAGCATCTCACTATAGAGTGAAAATCCAATGGTCTGGATGTGGCCGCTTTGTTCATCTCCCAGTAATTCTCCTGCACCACGTATTTCGAGGTCATGACTTGCCAGAACGAAACCGGCTCCAAGGGTATCTGCGGAACCAATAGCATCAAGACGTTTTAATGCATCAGCACTCATGGATTTTGGGTGCGGCGTCAGGAGATAGGCATAGGCCTGGTGATGGGAGCGGCCAACTCTGCCACGTAATTGGTGTAATTGTGCCAGTCCGAACTTATCAGCACGTTCGATAATAATAGTATTGGCTGTAGGGACATCAATGCCCGTTTCTATAATGGTGGAGCAAACCAGTACGTTATAGCGGCGATGATAAAAATCCGACATTATTTTTTCCAGGCGGCTTTCCCTGAGCTGACCATGGCCCACACAAACATTCGCTTCAGGTAATAAGGCACGAATATCATCTGCAGTTTTCTCGATGGTTTTAACCTCATTGTGTAGATAAAACACCTGACCTCCGCGCAATAGTTCACGCTGGATAGCTTCCTTGAGAAGCGCATCTGAAGACTCACGTACAAAGGTTTTTACTGACAATCTTCTTGCTGGTGGTGTCGCAATGATGGAAAGGTCCCGAATGCCCGACATCGCCATGTTCAGCGTCCTTGGAATAGGCGTTGCCGTCAACGTAAGAATATCCACATTGGCACGCAGGGATTTCAGTTTTTCTTTTTGACGTACTCCAAATCGATGTTCTTCATCAATAATCAGCAGTCCCAGATTTTTGTATTTAACATCAGCCTGCAAAAGCTTATGCGTCCCTATAACTATATCAATGGTTCCGGACTCCAGCTCTTTCAGGTTTTCACCATGCTTTTTGCCACTGACAAAGCGTGACATCAGGCCAATATTTATTGGCCAGTCAGCAAAGCGATCCTTGAAATTATCATAGTGTTGCTGGGCGAGCAGGGTGGTGGGTACAAGAATTACTACCTGGGTGTTATTACTGACCGCAATGAAAGCTGCGCGGATTGCCACTTCGGTTTTACCAAATCCTACGTCACCGCAGACAAGGCGATCCATGGCACGTTCACTTTTCAAATCAGCAACAACAGCATCGATAGTTTCTTTCTGGTCTTCGGTTTCTTCAAAAGGAAAAGCATTGGAAAAAACCCGGTAATCCTCTTCCGGGAGTTTAAAGCTGGTACCTTTTTGTGCTTCCCTGCGCGCATAGACGTCTAGTAATTCTGCAGCTACATCAATTACTTTTTCTGCTGCTTTTCGTTTGGCTTTTTCCCACTGATCACTGCCTAACTTGCTCAGCGGCGCATGGTCGGCATCAGCTCCGCTGTATCGGTTTATAAGATGAAGTGAGGAAACCGGTACATAGAGTTTTGCCTCATCTGCGTATTCAAGCACCAGAAATTCGGTGAGCTGTTCTTCTACCTCAAATGTTTGTAGACCTCGATAACGACCAATACCGTGATCAATATGAACAACGGGCGCGCCAATATGAAGCTCGGATAAACTCTTGATGATAAAGTCGGCATTATCGGTAAATTTTCCGCGACGTCTGGGTTGGCTTACATGATCAGCAAATAACTGGCTTTCTGTAATCAGGATATAGCGTGGATCATCCAGCCAGATGCCGTATTCAAGTGGTGCTACGGTTATGGCCAGCAAGGGCATTTCGGCATTAAATTTTTGCCAGCTATCTATGCTCTCGGCACGAATATTTATAGTTTTTAGTAAATCCAGCAAGGCTTCACGCCTGCCGGGGGAGTCTGCGCAAAACAGGACAGGAATGCCCGACACTGATTCAAGAAAGCGCTGCAGTTTGTGAAGGGGATTTTCTTTCTTATGTTCAATATCTATATCAGGAACGGGGAGCACAGGTAACCTTGCCTGGCTGTTTTCTGCCGCTACGGCGCGTAAATTTACCTGAGCATAATTATCAAAGGCTGCAAACAGCCGATCTGTGGGGAGAAAAAGTTTCACCGGTTCCAGCAGGGGGCGTTCAGGGTCTACTTTTCGATCTTCAAAACGCAGGTTCACGTCATGCCAGAATGACTCTGCAGCGTCATGCACTTCGCCCACTGTAAAGATAGTCGTTTGCTCGGGCAGATAATCAAACAAGCTGCTTAGCCCATCAAAAAACAGAGGCAAGTAATATTCGATGCCTGCTACTGAATTGCCTTTGGAAATATCTTCATAAAGGGGACATTTTCTGACATCGATATCAAATACTTCGCGGAAGTTTTGTCTGAACGTGCTGATTCCCTGTTCAGTCAGGGGGAACTCTTTTCCTGGTAACAGTTTTACCGACTGGATCTTATCCCTGGAAAGCTGTGTTTCGGCATCAAAATGGCGCAGACTTTCAATATCGTCATCAAATAACTCAATTCGGACCGGCTGGGTTCCTCCCATGGGAAAAATATCCATGATGGAACCGCGTACCGCAAACTCCCCATGTTCATAGACTGACTCAACGCAAAGATAACCCGCTGACTCCAGTTCCCGGCGCATGTTTTCCAGATTAAGCTGCTGGCCGACCTCAAGGCTCAGGCTCATTGACTTTATATAGCTGGCCGGCACCAGTCGGTGCATCAGGGTGCTCACAGGAATAATCAGCAGGGCGTCGCTGGCATCCCTGATTTTCGACAATGTGGTGAGACGCTTGGAAATAATATCCTGGTGCGGAGAGAAATTGTCATAGGGAAGTATCTCCCAGTCAGGGAACTCCAGCAGGTCAATCCTGTCACCACAGAAGAATGCCGTCTCTTGTTGTAAACGCTCAGCTTGTTGGGAGTTTTCAGTAATTACGACAGTTAGGCCGCCGTTTTGCTCTGCGTGGCTAGCCAATACCAGGCTACCACCGGCACCTGCCATGCCATCCCAACGCTGTTTGTCGCCTGCGCCGCAGAGGCGGGGAAGGTCATGCAATTGCAATTTTTTCATAAGTCTCTTTCTGGAGTTAATAGACAATATCAGGCGAAGCCTGGAAGAAATTTAACAGCGCGCAGAGTATGATTCTGCCAGCAAACTATTAACGACCCCAGATAATGGACTTCTCTTGCGCATCCTTAGATAATACGCGCCTCATTTTCAACCAGAATTTTACAGGAATTTAAACCGTGGAACGACCAAGTGTAGACGACTATTTTGGTGACTGGAAAGCACGTGAGGCTCTGGCCCAGGAAATGCTTCCAATCATGGGCAAACTTGAAAATGAAAAGGGGGTGCAGATCTTCCTCTATGGTCGCACTCTGAATAACCGTTCGGTGGCTAATATCATGAAGTCCCACCGACGTGTGCGGGAAGTGGCTCGAAACGAACTTTCCGAGTTTGAAAGCAGCCTGGTGCTCAAAGCCCTGGCAAAACTTCCTCTGTGCCCTGCGCAGATCGATCTGGGAAAACTCACCGTCAGCTATATGGAAGCCCTTGAAAAAGACCCGGGCGTGGACATTGATACGCTGGTGGCCAGAGAACTTGATCACCTGATTGGCGTTGATTACAAGCCGGTAAATAAGCCTACTGACATCATTCTCTACGGCTTTGGCCGAATCGGACGTCTTGTAACACGGCTTCTTATTGAGCAAACCGGGAATGGCCAGCTTATGCGGCTGCGAGCAATCGTCGTCAGGAAAGCCGGTGACGGTGATCTGGAAAAACGCGTAAACCTGCTGCGCAATGATACCGTACATGGCACTTTTTCAGGCACTGTGCGCATTGACGAAGAAAACAACCGCATTATCGCCAACGGCAACGTGATCCAGATCATTTACGCCAATTCTCCTGACTCAATTGATTACACTGAGTATGGCATTGAAGACGCACTGGTTATCGATAACACAGGCATCTGGCGTGATGAAGAAGCCCTTGGGCAACACCTGAACTCGAAAGGCGTTAGCAAGGTCATGCTAACCGCACCGGGCAAGGGAAATCTTAAAAATATCGTCTTTGGCATTAATGACAACACTATTACGCCGGAAGACAAGATTATTTCCGCTGCGTCCTGTACCACCAACGCAATTGCCCCAGTGCTTAAACAAATCAATGACAAGTACGGCATTGTCCACGGACATGTGGAAACTGTGCATGCCTACACCAATGACCAGAACCTGATTGATAATTTCCACAAGGCTGACCGCCGTGGCCGCAGTGCGCCGCTGAACATGGTGCTGACTGAGACAGGTGCGGCAAAAGCCGTGTCCAAAGCCGTGCCGGAACTGGAAGGCAAGCTGACGGGTAATGCTGTCAGAGTACCGGTGGCGAACGTTTCAATCGCTATTTTGAACCTTACGCTACTGACCAAATCCAGTGTTGAGGAAATCAATGAGTACCTGAGAAATTTCGCCCTCTACTCGCCACTGCAAAACCAGATTGGCTATACAGAATCACCTGATGCCGTTTCCAGCGACTTTATTGGCTCGCGCGAAGCTTGCACCGTTGATGCCACCGCCACCAAGGTGAATGGAAAAAACATGATTCTTTATCTTTGGTATGACAATGAATATGGCTACAGTGCGCAGGTGGTCAGAATGGTCAATATGATGGCAGGCGTGAAGTTCCTGACATATCCGGAAAATGTTTTCATGGCCTACTAGAATGAAACAAGCCGACAGTGTTGCCAGCAGGGGACAGTCGGCTTATTTCGTTGTTGTTTTCAGCTTTTTTTTTATTGCCGCGGTAGTTGTTACCGCAAAATCCACCAGCAATTCTCTACTGGTGCTCAACGGTTATACCATGGGCACCGGTTACCGCATGCTCCTTCATACTTCATCCCTGGCTTCACATGATTCAAGACGACTGCTGGAATCGGCCATCTTTGACAGGCTTCATAGTCTGGATAAGGACATTTTTTCCACTTATGAACCGACATCCGAACTGTCAGTTCTGAACCGCACACCGGTCGGGAAAGCTCTGCGAATCTCTGCCGATCTGGCATACGTAATTGAATTCGCCCGACTCGTCCATGAAAAATCAGCAGGGGCATTTGATATCAGCATCAAACCTGTGGTTGATTTATGGGGTTTTGGCGGAGCCGATACCATCAGGGAAATACCAAGCCAGGCTTTGCTTGAGCAGGCAATGGCACAAATCGATATGAGTGCAGTTGAAGTTGCCGGTAAAGGCAAAAATTATTCTGTGATCCGACACAAGGCGGTGACTATTGATCTGTCCGCACTGGCCAAAGGCTATGCTGTGGATCAACTGGCCTTGCTACTGGAATCCCTGGGCCATGAAAATTACCTTGTCGAAGTAGGTGGAGAAGTGGTCAGCAAGGGGCTGCGTCCGGATGGTAATTACTGGCGTGTAGGTATAGAGCGGCCGGTTCAGGATCAGCAGGAACTTTTTCAGCAGATTAAGGGAAGCTCCGCAAAGGTGGCTATTGCCTCGTCAGGGAGCTATCAGAATTATTTCCTTATTGATGGTCTGCGTTATTCCCATGCCATAAACCCGGCTACCGGTTGGCCCGTAAATCATAATCTGGTCTCTGTCACTGTTGTGGGGAGTTCTGCCATGGCTGCGGATGCCTGGGCAACGGCTTTGCTGATTCTTGGGACAGAAGAAGGCATGGAGCTGGCAAATGCTTTACAATTACCCGTCTTTTTTATTGTTGACGGCAAGACAGGTTTTTCCGGTCTTTCCTCAGACGCATTCAAAAGATATTTGTAAACTACTCAAAGGCTCCCAAGCATTATTCAAAGGGTATTTAATTCAACTATGGCCAAGGCTAAAAAGACTACAGCAAAGAAAGCACGAAAATCACCAAAACCACATACCAAGTTTGATCTCCTGGTCATTGGCAGTGGTCCTGCCGGGGAAGCTGCCGCAATGAATGCAGCTAAAGCCGGCAAAAAAGTTGCCATGATCAGTGATGATGCCCGGCCCGGAGGAAACTGCACCTTCCTTGGAACGATTCCTTCGAAAGCTATTCGCTATTCTGTAAAGCAAGTTATTCATTTCCAGAGCAATCCTCTGCTGCGCGCGCTGGGGGATATGAAAAAAATGACTTTCGAACAGACTCTTGCCCATGCAGAGCGGGTGATGAGTGAACAAAGTCAATCGAGGCTGGATGCCTATCAGCGCAACAATGTGCCGATATTCCCCGGCGTAGCGAGTTTTATTAATGACCGCCAGGTAGAGCTGGTGGAAGGCAAAAGCAAAACCCGGCTTGAAGCAGATAATTTCATCATAGCGACGGGTTCAAGACCTTATCGTCCTGCTGTAGTAGATTTTACCCATCCGCTGGTGTTTGATAGTGACACTATTCTTCAGTTGAAAAGCACCCCGAAGAAAATCACTATTATTGGAGCTGGCGTGATTGGCTGTGAATATGCCTCTATTTTTGGCGGCATGAAAATTAAAGTTGAGTTGATCAATCCCGCCGAGTCATTACTGTCCTATCTGGACACTGAAATAAGTGATGCGTTGAGCTATCACTTGCAGAACATGGGCGTTCGCTGCCGACATGAGGAACACTTTCAGAAGCTTGAATACCATGATGACCATGTGGTGACTTACCTGGAATCCGGGAAGAAAATCAAAAGTGACATTCTGCTGTGGGCAAATGGGCGTACAGGTAATACCGACCGCCTGAATCTTGCAGCCATTGGTCTTGAAGCTGACGGACGCGGCAGACTTGAGGTCAACAATAAATATCAGACGGCGGTAAAGAATGTCTATGCCGCAGGTGATGTGATTGGCTGGCCATCTCTGGCCAGTTCTTCCTATGATCAGGGCAGGGCAGCCTCAAATGCCATCATAGACCCCGATGAATTTCACTATGTCAAGGACGTCGCCACCGGCATCTATACCATCCCTGAAATCAGTACTGTAGGGTATACCGAGCAGGAACTGACCAGGAAAAAAATTCCCTATGAGGTTGGCAAGGCGTTTTTCCGGAATATTGCCCGTGCCCAGATTACCGGTGACGAGGTCGGCATGCTGAAAATCATTTTCCATTTCGACACACTGGAGATTCTTGGTATCCATTGTTTTGGTGACCAGGCTTCAGAAATTGTACATATTGGTCAGGCCATCATGAATCAGCGTGGCAAGGCCAACACGCTAAAGTATTTTATAAACACGACTTTCAACTATCCAACCATGGCAGAGGCCTACAAGGTGGCTGCTCTGAACGGAATTAACAGGTTATTTTAAACAATCGGGGCTGACTGTTCATATAAGGATATCAAACGCCACGCAGGCCTTGATTCCTTTGGTGATTTTCCATAAAAAAACTTGATCGAAAACACCTGAAAGTGTAAATTGTCACCCCGCTTAAAGCAGTGAAATATTCCAAACTTTAATCTTTTTTTAAGTCTGATTTCCTGCCCACAAATAACGTTTACAAGATAGTTTGTAATGCACTGATGTAGCTGGTCAGTCAAATTTTTCCTGAAAACATTCAAGAAATTGGCAGTGACCTGGTCTCATAGTGCAGGTTCAGGTCTAGGGTGCAGTCAAGAGACAGGCACCTGATACTTCCGACAGAATTTAGACGATAGAAAATAGAAGATAAAAGTCAGAAAGCTAAAAATATATAAGGTTGGCAAGCTTGAATATTGATCTTTTTCCCCTGATTGTTTACGGCGTAATCGTTGTCGGTCTTATTGCAGGTTTCCTGGTATTGTCTGCTTTTCTTGGACAAAAACGAAGCGATCACGCGACTGCCGATGTCTATGAATCCGGTGTATTGCCTACCGGTTCGCCCAATATCAAGATTTCTGTTCCTTTCTACCTGACCGCCATACTCTTCATCATTTTCGATCTTGAAGTGGTATTTCTGTTTGCCTGGGCGATTTCCATTCGTGAAGCAGGCTGGGTCGGATTTATTGAAATTTTCATCTTTATTGGCATCCTCATCGCCGGCTTGATTTACCTGTGGCGCAGCGGTGCCCTTGAGTGGCGTACCCGTCGCCAGATTGATGACAGAGCTCATCTTGTTGGAGAGGGCGGTGTTGTTAATGTCGGCAAGGCCGCAATAGCGACTAAAGAAACTGGAGAGCATAAATGAGCTGGGAATTAGTCCGACCAGAGGATGCATCCGATCCGCGCCCGGGAATGGAGCAGTTTGATGATTACATTCGCAAGAATGTAATTATGACCAGGCTTGAGGATATGCTGGCCTGGTCTAGAAAGAATTCACTCTGGCCCTTCAACTTTGGCCTGTCCTGTTGTTATGTGGAAGCGGCAACAGCTATTTCCAGTCGTCATGATATCGCCCGTTTTGGAGCTGAAGTTTTTCGTGCCACCCCTCGACAGGCCGACATGATCATTATTGCCGGCACCGTTTTCCGTAAAATGGCGCCGGTGGTACAGCGTCTCTATGAGCAAATGATGGAGCCGCGCTGGGTGATCTGCATGGGTTCCTGCGCCAATTCCGGCGGTATGTATGACATCTACTCTGTAGTTCAGGGGGTCGATAAATTCCTGCCGGTCGATGTTTATGTCTCAGGTTGCCCACCACGTCCTGAAGCTTTGCTGCAGGGGCTCAATCTGTTGCAGGACTCGATTGGCAAGAAGCGACGTCCGGTAAGCTGGGTCATTAACGATCAGGGCATCTATGAGCGTGAAAAAGTTGAAATACAGCGTGAAGTCAGACTGAAAGATCGCATCAGTGCCACCGAGCTGGTAAGCCCTGATGAAGTGGGCCCAGGATATTTTGATGTAGTTTCCGGCAAAAAGGGGCCCCGTGATCAGTCATAAGCCGTTTTATGCTGTTAGATAACAGGCAAAAATTCCGCTAAAGCAAATTATTAATAGACAGGTACCCGGTTCCAACAGGCTGCCTGCATATATTGAGAAAGCAATTGAGTAACGTAAGCGAACAAGCATTACAACAATCACAAGCCCAGATGCCGGCAGTTATTAACGCGCTTTACCAGAAGTTTGGCGAGTCATCCTTTGTGCGTCAGCAGACGGCAGAAGGGATGCCAACTCTCTGGCTGAGTCGGGATAAATTGCTGGACGTCCTGCGCTATCTGAAAGAAGACTGCTCTCCACGTTTTGAGATGTTACTGGATGTGACGGGTATTGATGAGCGCGCTCGTGTCAACAGGTACGGTCAACCTGACAGTGCGTTTACCGTGGTATACCACCTGATTTCTTTTTCGGGCAACTGCGATATCAGGCTGAAAGTCGCTCTTGCAGAAAATGACCAGAATATCCCAACCATCATTTCTCTGTGGCCTGCCGCTAACTGGCACGAACGCGAAATGTGGGACATGTTTGGCATCAATGTTACCGGACATCCCAATCTTTCCCGTATCTATTGCCCGCCAACCTGGGTAGGCCATCCGCTACGCAAGGATCATCCGGCCAGAGCCACAGAAATGGATCCCTATACCATGAGCGATGTGATCCAGGATCGTGAGCAGGAAGCCCTGCGCTTCAAGCCCGAGGAATGGGGCATGACCCGTGGCACAGATACTTCAGAGTACATGTTTCTCAACTTTGGTCCGAACCATCCCGCAGCCCACGGTGTTATTCGCTTTGCTCTGCAGCTGGATGGCGAATATGTCATTGATTGCGTCCCTGATGTGGGTTATCACCATCGCGGCGCAGAGAAAATGGGTGAACGCCAAAGCTGGCATACCTATATTCCCTATACCGACAGGATCGATTACCTGGGCGGTGTAATGAACAATCTGCCTTACGTAATGGCCGTTGAAAAAATGGCTGGCATCCAGGTGCCTGAACGGGTCAAGGTGATCCGGGTAATGCTGGCAGAATTCTTCCGTATCTGTAGTCACCTGCTGTTTTATGGCACATGGGCGGTTGACCTGGGACAATTATCCCCGCTGTTCTACTGTTTCGTGGACAGGGAAAAAGCTTTCAATATTATTGAGTCCATAACCGGTGGACGCATGCATCCAAGCTGGTTCCGTATCGGTGGTGTTGCGCAGGATCTGCCCCATGGCTGGGACAAACTGATCAGGGAGTTTGTGGATTATTTCCCTGCTCGTCTGGCCGAATACGACAAGATGATTATGGCCAACACTACCATCCGCCAGCGCACCCGTGGTGTAGGCGCCATGAATACCCAGGATGCTTTTGACTGGGGCATGACCGGGCCGGCACTGCGAGCCACTGGTTTTGAATGGGATTATCGCAAGAATCGTCCCTATAGTGGCTATGAAAACTTCGAGTTTGAGGTGCCCATTGCCGTTAATGGCGACTGTTATGATCGTGCTGCGGTACGTGTGGAGGAAATGCGTCAGAGTTGTCGCATCATCAAACAGTGCCTGGAGAATATGCCGGAAGGCCCCTATAAATCCGATCATCCACTGACGACTCCGCCGATCAAGGAAAAGAGCAAGCTGCATATTGAAACCCTGATTGACCACTTCCTGAGTGTCAGCTGGGGCCCAATTATGGACCCAACCGAAGTATCAATGACGATTGAGGCCACCAAGGGTCTCAACATGTATTACCTGATCAATGACGGTGGCAGCGGTTCCTATCGCACACGTATTCGTACGCCGTCTTTCATCCATATCCAGGCCATTCCTTTTCTGAGTCGCGGACTGATGCTGGCAGACTTCACTGCAGTTGTTGCCACCACTGATTTTGTTATGGCGGATGTGGATAAATAAGAATCAACAGGATCGGGCAAAACGAACAAGAGCAAGAGATAGAAGCAAGAGAAATTATAGAATCAATGAATAATCTAATAGCCTCAACAGCGATCAAGGCAAGACAGCTGACTGAAGAAGAGATACATGAGATCGAGCATGAAAAGACTCATTATCCCTACACTCAGGCAGTTGGCCTCGAAGCACTGAAAATAGTTCAGAAATACCAGGGTTGGGTATCCGACGAGAGCCTGCTGGCAGTTTCGGAGTACCTGGATATTGCCCCCGATGAGCTGGAAGGTGTTGCTACGTTCTTTAATATGATTTTCAGACGTCCGGTAGGCAAGAATGTCATTTTATTGTGTGACAGTGTGGCCTGCTGGATGCTTGGTTGCGATAACCTGAAAGAGCATATCAGTAATACCCTGGGTGTCGACTATGGTGAAACCACCAAAGACGGGCTGTTTACCTTGATTCCGGTCCCCTGTCTGGGGGCATGTGATAAAGCACCGGTGATGATGGTAGGGCGGGAAACCTATACCCACCTGTCTACTAACAAGATTGACCAGATCATTGCCCACATTCGCGATGAATCACCGGTGGAGCTGGATAACTGAGTAGCACTATGGCAACGGATAAACCTTTAACAAAGAATATTGAAATTGGTCGAGCCCCTTTTAACTTCAAGCAGTATGAAGCTGCTGGCGGTTATGAAAGTGTCCGCAAGGTTGTGACCATGGCGCCAGGGGATGTTGTTAACCTGGTGAAAGATGCAGGCCTTGGTGGTCGTGGCGGTGCAGGTTTTAATACCGGTCTGAAGTGGAGTTTTGTTCCTGCACCCGATGGCGGGCCGCGTTATCTGGTGATTAATGGCGATGAAATGGAGCCTGGCACTTTCAAGGACCGTCTGCTTATCGAGCATGATCCGCATTTGCTTATTGAAGGCATGATAACCACTTGCTTTGCGCTGCAGGCCCAAACCGGCTACATCTTCCTGCGTGGTGAATATACCGTTTGTGAAGAACGCCTGCTGAGTGCTATCAGTGAAGCCTATGAAAACGGCATGCTGGGTAGGAATATCCTTGGTTCCGGTTTTGATCTTGATATTTACCTGCATACCAGTGCCGGGCGTTACATCTGTGGTGAGGAAACAGCGCTCATCAATGCCCTGGAAGGCAAGCGTGCCAATCCGCGCGCCAAACCACCATTTCCGCAGGTGAGTGGTCTGTGGGGTCGGCCAACGGTTGTCAATAATGTTGAAACCATCTGCAATATTCCCGGCATCGTTGCCAATGGCGTTGAATGGTATCAGGGCCTGGGACTGGGAGATTTCGTCGGAACCCGCATGTCCGGTGTCAGTGGTCGGGTTAAAAATCCGGGCTGCTGGGAAGTCCCGGTTGGTATCACTTTTCGTCAGTTACTGGAGGATTATGCCGGTGGTATGCAGGATGGTTATGAATTGAAGGCATTTCTGCCAGGCGGTGGTTCCACTGACTTCCTGATGCCGGAACACCTTGATCTGCCCATGGATCCGGGTGCTGTGCAAAAAGCCGGTAGTCGACTGGGGACCTCACTGATCATGGTCCTTGATGACAAGACCTGCCCGGTTGGCTGCATCCGTAATCTGATCAAGTTTTTTGCCCATGAAAGTTGTGGCTGGTGTACCCCTTGCCGTGATGGTTTGCCCTGGACAGAGCATATGTTGAACAAACTGGAAGAGGGTACAGGCAGTATGAAGGATATTGAGATCCTGCAGGAAATGACGACCTATATGGGGCCTGGTAATACCTTCTGTGCACTGGCGCCGGGTGCGGCCGAGCCTTTACAGAGCGGACTGAAATATTTCAGGGATGAGTTTGAAGCCCATGTGAAACATGGCTGTAGCTATAATAAACATTAATTAATAATTATAACTACTTGAAAGTATTAATTTATTCGGAGTTGTAAATGGTAAAAATTACCGTTGATGGCAAAGTCCTCGAAGTGGACGAAAGCAAAAACCTGCTGGAAGAAATACTCTCCCAGGGGGAAGATTTGCCTTATTTTTGCTGGCATCCCAGTATGGGCTCCGTTGGATCATGCCGTCAGTGCGCGGTAATCGAATATGCCAATGATGAAGATGAACGAGGTCGCCTGAACATGGCCTGTATGACGGCTCCTCGTGAAGGCGCTCGTTACTCAATCGAAAAAGCCGCCAAGTTCCGTGCCCAGGCCATCGAAAGCATCATGATCAATCATCCCCATGACTGTCCGGTCTGCGAAGAGGGAGGTGAATGCCACCTTCAGGATATGACAGTGATGTCCGGCCACAACTACCGCCGTTATGATGGCAAGAAAAAGACCCATACCAACCAGTATCTGGGTCCGTTTATCGGCCATGAAATGAATCGCTGCATCACCTGCTACCGCTGCGTTCGTTTCTATAAGGATTATGCTGGCGGAACTGATTTCGGCCCACAGGCATCCCATGACAACACCTATTTCGGGCGTTGGCAGGAAGGCCCGCTGGAAAGTGAGTTCAGTGGCAATCTGGCTGAAGTCTGTCCTACCGGAGTTTTTACCGACAAACCATTCAGCAAGCACTATGTTCGCAAATGGGATCTACAAACTGCACCCTCCCTGTGTGCCGGTTGCAGCGTAGGCTGTAACACCAATCCCGGTGAACGTTATGGCACCTTGCGCCGGGTGGTAAACCGTTTCAATGATGAAGTGAATGGCTATTTCCTTTGCGACCGCGGACGTTTTGGTACCGGTTATGTGAATAGTGATGAGCGTATTACTGTCAGCATGACCCGCAGTGCCCATGACGCAGCACCCCATCTGGCCAGTACCGATGAAGCACGAAGCCAGTTACAGGCCATGGCCGCCAATAGCATCGGTATCGGTTCGCCTCGCGCCTCACTGGAAGCCAATTTTGCCTTGCGCGAACTGGTAGGCGCTGAAAACTTCTATGCCGGGATTTCTACCAATGAACTGGCAATGTCCAGGCAGATTCTTGATATCTATCGTTCAAGACCGGTAAATATCGCCAACATCAAGGATATCGAAGCGTCCGATGCTGTACTTATCCTTGGTGAAGATGTCACCAACACTGCTGCACGTCTGGCATTAGCCCTGCGTCAATCGGTGCGTAATCTGGGCAAGAAGATGGCCCGGGATATGAAATTTCCAGAGTGGCAGGATGCCGCTATCCGCCAGCTCACCATGGATCGCAAAAGCCCCTTGTATATATTAAGTGCACATGCCACACGGCTTGACGATATCGCTGCCCGGGTCAAAATAGGCACTGCCGCCAACAGCGCACGTCTGGGTTTTGCCATCGCCCATGAAATTGATTCCTCTGCGCCTGCCGTCAACGGCCTCAGTGCAGATGAAAAAGAGCTTGTCACCACTATCGCCAGCGCACTGAAGGAGGCGAGTCAGCCTTTAATCATCAGTGGAACAGGCGCTATGAGCCAGGCCCTGATTGCAGCAGCTGCCAATATTGCCACCGCGCTGAATGGCGCTGACAAAAAAGCAAACCTGGCACTGGTTTCTGCCGAAGCCAACAGCATGGGACTGGCGTTGCTCATGGAAAGCAGCGATAACTCACTGGACCAGGCCATGGCAAGTAATGCAAAAGCCGCCATAGTTCTTGAAAATGACCTATACCGACGTGCGCCAGCCAGCAGCGTAGACAGTTTTATCAATGGCCTTGACCAGCTTGCTGTACTGGACTCCCTGAAAACCCGTACCGGAGAACAGGCCAACCTGGTGCTGGCAGCAGGTACCTTTGCAGAAACCTCCGGCACTTTCGTCAATTACGAAGTAAGAGCACAGCATTATTATTCCGTATTCAAGCCTGTTGATACCATACGATCCAGTGCTTTCTGGTTAAGTGATAAAAAACTTTCCGAGTTAACGCAGGGCTGTGCAGACAGCATTTCCGGTGGCGCAGGGATTGCAACACTGACCCCCGGCGAAGGCTTCAGCGTTTCAGGCATGAAAGTGCCTCGCCAGCAGCATCGTTACAGTGGTCGAACCGCGATGCGGGCCAATATCAATGTCCATGAACCTAAACAGGAACAGGATGAAGAAGGAATTCTCACCTATTCAATGGAAGGCGTTTCTGCGCTCAAGGATGCAACCGTATTTAATACCGCCTGGGCCGGTGGCTGGAATTCCAACCAGAGTGTTTTCAAGTTCCAGAGTCATACCGGTGCGGCCCTGAAACAGGCCACTAAAGGTCATTGCCTGGTGGAGAATTCCGTCTCTGAAAAAACCTGGTCCGAGGTAACAGACGCTGAAAAGGTTACAGGTGATTTCGAAGTCTTTCCGCTCTATCACCTGTTTGGCAGTGAAGAATTGACCGCCAACACAGAAGCCATCAAGGCAAAGGCAACCTCAGCCTATATTGCAATTAATGAGGCAGATGCCAGTAAGTTGGGCTTGCAGGCGAGCGACGGCGTCAGTGTTGAACATAATGGTGCTGTGCCTTATATCATTCGCAGTTCCATTGCACCGGGTACTGTCGGGATTCCGGTTGGCTTGAAAGGGCTGAATTTTCGTGATTTGCCCGCAGCGATTTCTCTTCAGAAAGCCACAGACTGGGCTACGCCCTCTGAATGGCATGCTGCCAATATCATTGTCAGCGATAAGACATCTGTTAATGCAGAAAACGGGGGTGAAGCCTGATGTTCAGTTTCCAGGTTGGTTCCCTGCTTAATATAGTCCTGATTCTCGGGGTGGTTCTGACTCTTGCCGCATTGCTGATCTGGATGGAGCGGCGCTTGCTGGGATTTTTCAATGATCGTGTAGGCCCCAACCGCGTAGGCCCTTTCGGGATACTCCAGTCAGTTGCCGATGTCGTAAAACTGATCACCAAGGAAGACTGGGTACCACCATTCGCTGACAAGCTGACATTCATCGTAGCTCCCATGATTATTCCGATAGTTATGTTGCTCAGCTTTGCCATGATCCCTTTTGCACCCGGGGTAGGCATTATCGATATGAATATTGGCCTGCTATTTGTCATGGCCATGGCAGGACTGGCGTCCTACTCGGCTATGCTTGGTGGTATTGCGTCCAATAACAAGTTTGCCTTGCTGGGTGGACTACGTGCAGCAGGTCAGATGATCTCCTATGAAGTGTTCATGGGGGTTTCAATCCTTGGCGTAGTGATTTTGTCTGACAGCTTTTCATTACGAGGTATTGTCGAAGCACAGCAGGATGGCTGGTATGTAATTCCACAGTTCATTGGTTTCATAGTCTTTATGGTCGCTGCATTGGCCGAATCGCACCGCTGGCCGTTTGACCTGCCGGAAGGTGAGGCGGAAATTATTTCCGGTTTCAATACCGAATATTCCGGCATGAAGTTTGGCTTGTTCTTTGTGGGAGAATATATCGGCATGCTGTTAATGGCCTGCCTGATCCCGGTTTTATTTTTCGGTGGCTGGCATGCCCCCTTTGGTCTTGAGTTCGGCAATGAAATCATTTCAGGGGTTTTCTGGATGGGCGCTAAAACCATGCTGTTTGTCTGCTTCTTCATTCTGGTCAGGGCGGCACTGGCGAGACCTCGATATGACCAGTTAATGAGTTATGGCTGGCTGGTAATGTTGCCGCTGTCTCTACTTAACTTGCTGATTACCGGCGCCATCGTGCTGATACAGGGGAGTTAGAATTGCTTAAAATATTTTTACATCAGCTCAATATCATCTGGTCGCAGATTGTTTCTTTGTGGCTGGTATTTCTTCACCTGTTTCATAAATCAGACACTGTTGAGTATCCGGACGTTAAGCCGCACATGTTTCCGCGCTGGCGTGGCCGCATTATTCTTACCCGCGATCCTGATGGGGAAGAGCGCTGTGTAGCCTGCAACCTTTGTGCAGTAGCCTGTCCGGTTGACTGTATTGCGCTTCAGAAAACTGAAGATGAGGACGGACGCTGGTACCCGGAGTTTTTCCGCATTAATTTTTCCCGCTGCATCATGTGTGGTTTTTGTGAAGAAGCCTGTCCAACCCATGCTATCCAGTTAACTCCGGATTTCGAAATGGCGGAATATGTGCGTCAGGATATGGTGTGGGAAAAAGAACACATGCTTATCGACGGCACAGGCAAGTACCACGATTACAATTTCTACAAGGTCGCCGGCAAGGCAATTGGCGGAAAAGGAAAGGGCGAAGCCCTTGACGAATTACCACCGACTGATCGCAGGAGTCTGATGCCATGAGTGTACTGTTTTATGGTTCAGCCATTATCGCAATCCTGGCGACCCTGCTGGTGATTACCCGCACAAACATAGTGCATGCCTTGCTGTATTTCATTGTTTCCCTGCTGGCAATTGCGGTCATTTTTTACACCCTTGGCGCGCCCTTTGCCGCGGCACTTGAGATTATTGTCTATGCAGGTGCAATCATGGTGATGTTCCTGTTTGTGGTGATGATGTTGAATCTCGGGCATGTCACCCAGGATCAGGAAAAGGCCTGGCTAACACCGTCGGTATGGATCGGACCAAGCATAATGGCTGTTCCCTTGCTGGCTGCAGTGATTTACGCCATCAACCTTAACCAGGAGCAGATGGCACATACCGTTGTTGGCGGTAAAGAAATTGGTATTGCCCTGTTTGGGCCTTATGTATTGGCCGTTGAACTTGCCTCCATGCTACTGCTTGCGGGACTTGTCGGCGCCTATCATCTGGCCAGAAAATAATAAATGATTAACAAGCAACATAAACAGAATTAAAAAATGCAAACATTCAGTATGAATAATAGAGAAGGGGAACGTAACTGATGGAGATGCCAACAGTCACAATGCAGGTAATTCCCATGGAGCATGGTTTATTGCTCGCTGCGATTCTCTTTGTCATGGGCATGGTCGGCGTGCTTACCCGCCGCAACCTGGTATTTATTCTCATGTCTCTGGAAGTCATGCTTAATGCAACCGGTCTCGCATTTATCGTTGCGTCCTCTCGCTGGGGGCAGGTTGATGGCCAGATTATGTTCCTGATGATTCTGAGTCTGGCCGCAGCGGAAGTCGCGGTCGCACTTGGGCTGGTATTGCAGCTGTTCCACAAGCGCAAAACACTCGATATCAATGTCCTTGGCGAGATGAAAGGTTAGCTTCCCTGGGCCTGATTCCCTGTTTTATAAAGGTAAAAGAATAAGATGCTTGATTTATTGTGGTTAGTGCCGGTTATCCCGTTTATCGGATTTCTGATTCTCACCCTGACATTTGGTAAATTACCGCAGCTCGCTGCGGGAGTTGTTGGTGCCGGTTCCATTGGCCTGTCTTTTGTTTTCGCCTTCCTGGCAGGCAGCAGTTTTCTGGGTGCAGAATTAACGTCCTATTCGCAAACACTATGGACCTGGATGTCCGTGGGTGATCTTGATGTGGGCTTTACGTTATATCTCGACGGCGTTTCACTGGTAATGATGTATGTGATCACCGGCATCGGTTTCCTGATTCATGTATACGCCACCGGGTACATGAGCGGCGACCCAAGTTTTGCCCGTTTCTTCTCTTATATGAATCTGTTTGTATCCGCCATGCTGATACTGGTTCTGGCTGACAACCTGGCCTTACTGTTTATGGGCTGGGAGGGCGTGGGTTTATGCTCCTATCTGCTGATTGGCTTCTGGTACAAGGATCCAAACAATGGCTACTGTGCCCGCAAGGCTTTTGTTATGACCAGGGTGGGTGATGCCTTTATGGCTATCGGTCTTTTCACACTGTTTGTCAGTACCGGTACACTGAATATCCAGGAAGCCATGCTTGAAGCCGAAGCTCAATGGGTAGTAGGGTCAGCAGTGGCAACAGCGGTTACCCTGTTGTTACTGGGTGGTGCGGTAGGTAAATCTGCCCAGTTACCACTACAAACATGGTTACCCGATGCCATGGCCGGGCCAACACCAATTTCCGCCTTGATTCATGCCGCGACCATGGTGACCGCCGGGGTTTATCTGATTGCCCGTACCCATGTGCTGTATCTGCTGGCTCCTGAAGTTCAATATCTGGTCGGCGTAATTGGTGCTATCACTTTGTTGATGGCAGGCTTCACCGCACTGACTCAAAGCGACATTAAAAAAGTCCTGGCATTTTCCACCGTCAGCCAAATTGGTTACATGTTCCTCGCCCTGGGTGTGGGAGCCTGGAGCAGTGCTATTTTCCACCTTATGACCCATGCTTTCTTTAAAGCCCTGTTATTCCTGACAGCGGGATCCATTATTCTTGCCATGCACCATGAGCAGGACATATTCAAAATGGGTGGTTTGCGCAAGGACCTGCGCTGGTCCCATGCATTGTTTCTGATTGGCACATTGGGGCTGGTGGCGTTCCCGGGCTTTTCAGGCTTCTTCAGTAAGGAAGAAATCCTGGCCTCTGCCATGGCAAATCATGATGGCGGTTACATCCTCTATCTGGCCGGTCTGCTGGGCGCCGTGATGACCTATCTTTACAGTTTCAGACTGTATTTCCTGGTCTTCTATGGCAAGAAGACCCATGACGGACATGAAGTCATGGGCTTGCATTTACAGGGACCCCTGGTGCTTCTCGCCATCGGTGCTGTGCTTGCCGGCCTCATACATATACCGGTGGAAGGCGTGTTCCCTGAAATGGAAGAACACCATCCCTCCGTTATGGCCCAGGCGGCCATGATACTGCTGCCAATGCTCGGCGGGCTTCTGGCCTGGTGGGTCTTCATCAAAGGCAAGGTGGACACGGAAAAACTGGCCGGGCAGGGTATTGGTGCCACACTGCATCGTTTCTGGTTTACCCAATGGGGCATGGACTGGTTATACGACAAGATTATTGTGATGCCATATACCTGGCTGGCAGAAGTGAATAAAACTGATTTCATTGATTCCATCTATAACGGCTCGGCAAGAGCAGTGCGTTTCTGCCATGAAGTCATGAGTGAAACCCAGACTGGCCAGTTGCGCTGGTACGCTATCAGCGTCGCTTATGGGTTGTTGCTGCTGGTTGTATTAGGAGTGCTGTTATGATTCTGGTGTGGTTAATAACAATACTTTTTGCCGGTGGCATCGGCGCCTGGTTATCAGAAAAGCGGAATCCGGAATTGCCCAGGGTAATTGCCCTGGCAACCATACTGCTGGACCTGTTCCTTGTGGTTTTAATGTTAGTCGCCCCTGGCGTGCTGGGCCTGGACAATGGTTCACAAGCGGAGCTTGGACAGACCGGTGACTGGCTGGTCCTTTCAAGTAATGAATGGATCCCGCGCTTTGGTGTTTCATTTATCTTTGGCGCCGACGGTCTGGGACTATTATTAATTACCCTGACAGTTTTCCTGGGCTTGATGTCCCTGGGCTCCGCCTGGGGTGAAATCAAGGAACGTACCGGCTTCTTCTATTTCAATCTGTTATGGACCCTGGCAGGCGTGATCGGCGTATTTACAGCCCTGGATCTGTTCCTGTTTTTCTTCTTCTGGGAAGTCATGCTGATCCCCATGTATTTCATCATTGCTATCTGGGGACATGAAAACAAAGAATACGCCGCAATGAAATTCTTTATCTTTACCCAGGTCAGCGGCATGTTAATGCTGCTGGCAATTCTGATGCTGGTGTTTTTCCATTATCAGAGTACCGGCGAATTCACTTTCAGCTATTTCGACTTGTTGGGTACGGTACTGCCTGACGGCGTTGGCTTCTGGGTTATGCTGGGATTCTTTATCGCTTTTGCGACCAAGCTACCCACGGTACCGTTTCATAACTGGTTGCCGGACGCTCACTCCCAGGCACCAACACCGGGTTCCGTCATCCTGGCGGGCATTCTGCTGAAGACCGGCGCCTATGGTTTGATTCGTTTTACTATTCCTTTGTTCCCTGATGTTTCAGCAGACTTTGCCCCTGCGGCCATGATGCTGGGTGTAGTCAGTATTCTGTATACCGCGAAAGTGGCATTCTCACAGAATGATTTGAAACGTCTGATTGCCTATACCTCTGTCAGTCATATGGGGTTTGTCATGCTGGGGGTCTATGCCTGGACTGCGCAGGGCGTGCAGGGTGCTGTAATGACTATGCTGGCTCATGGCTTCAGCGCCGCCGCGCTGTTTATGCTGGCAGGTGGTCTGCAGCATCGTATTCATACTCGACAGATGGACAAGATGGGTGGACTTTGGGGTGTAGTGCCAAAAATGGGTTTCATGGCGCTGTTCTTTACCGTAGCTGCTGTCGGCATGCCCGGTCTTGGCAATTTTATAGGCGAATTCCTGGTGTTGCTGGGAAGCTTCCGCGTGAATGTGCTGGCTGCTGCACTGGCCGCAATCGGTATGGTGGTAGCGGCGGTTTATTCGCTTATCGTTATCCAGAAAGTATTTCATGGCGAAAACAAGAACAATCTGGTGGTGGAAGACCTGACTACAGTAGAAATGATCTGTTTTGGCTTGATGATGATTGGCTTGCTCTGGATGGGGATGTATCCCCAGTCCATGCTTGACATGTCTGAACCGACGCTGAGAAGTTTGGGTGTTTTGTTTTTCCAGTAATAAAAACTGACTAATTATTTATATAAACGTTTAAAGGAAAGTTCTGCTCACTATGTACAGTAATCTCATAATCGACCTGATGCAGATTATCATGCTAACGATTAGTACAGTCGTGGTAATGGTGACTACTGCCTTTAAACGTGATCATGGCCTGATCAGCGGCCTCACTGTATTCGGCCTGACGGCTTCTTTATTGACTTTTGTCTTTGTCCAGCCTGTAGTACCGCTGGAAGCTACCCAGCTGCTCATGATTGATGAATACAGCCTGTTTTTCTCTAATCTGATTATTGTCGGCGCTATTGGTGTTGCCTTGCTGGCATATCCCTATTTCCAGAATCACAATGTACAAAATGAGGAATTCTATATTCTTCTCATGACAGCGACTCTGGGAGCCGTGGTACTGGCCTGCAGCAATCACTTTGTATCGTTCCTGCTGGGCATGGAAATGATGGGCGTCAGTCTTTATGCCATGATTGCCTATCCGGTTCACGCAGCAAAATCAGCCAAATTTCCACTTGAAGCTGGCGTAAAGTATTTGATTCTTTCAGCGCTGACTTCGGGTATTACTCTTTTTGGTATCGCGCTTGTCTATGCCTATATCGGCACAATGGGCTTTGATGAAATACCCGCAGCCCTTGAGGCGGCAGGCGAGCTTGGCCCGGTCTTTCTGATTGGTGTGCTGATGATTGTGGCGGGCTCCGCGTTCAAATTATCCCTGGTACCATTTCATATCTGGACACCCGATGTTTACGAGGGGGCACCGGTTCCCGTTACCGCTTTTCTTGCCACTGTCTCAAAAGCAGCAATGCTGGCTGTGACTTTACGATTACTACTGGTCTCCAATGCCATCGAATTAAATGTTGTTACTACCGTCTTGACCGTAATGGCTGCAGCCTCAATAATCTTCGGTAATCTGCTTGCCTTGCTCCAGGAAAACGTAAAACGACTGTTTGCCTATTCCTCAATTGCGCATCTTGGTTATCTGCTGGTCATCATTATTGCCGCCGCTAAAATCCCGGGCGCGCTTTCAGTGGAAGGGGTGAGCTTCTATATGCTGGCCTACTTTGTCATGTCGCTATCCGGGTTTGCGGTTATCAGCGCCCTGTCTAACAGTGAAAAGGAATATGATCAATTGGCAGATTTCCGTGGCCTGTTCTGGCGTAACAGCTGGGTTTCGGCTGTACTGATCACTGTGTTGCTATCACTGGCGGGCATTCCTCTAACGGCAGGTTTTATTGGTAAATTCTACATTTTCACTACCGGTGTGGAAGGTGAACTGTGGTTTCTGCTTACCATGCTTATCATCGGTAGTGCCATTGGCCTTTATTATTACCTGCGCCTTATCTATATCATGTTGCAACCTGCCGATAACAATGCCGCTGATCCTGCAACAGTTTCATTGCCGCTGGGTGTTCATGCGGTAATGGCGGCAATGACGGTAGCGATAATCTATCTGGGGGTTTATCCTGCACCGATGATAGATACTTTGCAAAGTCTGGCAAGCGCCTTTTAAACAAGGCCTGGGTTTAGTCATTCTCAAGGCTCGCAGTGCTCATTCAACGTGACGCTGCGCGTGCAACTCTTCGCCAGAAACACCCATTTCCAGTCTTCATATCGCTTTTTTGGTTATTTTTTAGCCAGGATTGCAGATAACTCCATGAAATCAGTGTTATTTTTCGCTGTTTACTTGCATTGCTAAATCCATAGTGATTACAATCGCTACCCCGGCTGGATATATGTGCGGACAGAGACACAATGTGCATATATATAAAGCAGTTACAGCTCGAATTGAAAGAAGTTTCCAGATAATTCCGGAAACAGTAAGTAGCAACCAGTAACAGGCCTGAGTATTTTTTGTGAATACCAGCAGGCAGACCCGGAGTCCCGTTATGTCGGTTTACAGCTATACCCGAACCTCGCAAATCGAATGCCTGGAAACGTCCCAGGATCTTGAAACCATTCTTGAGAAAGAAGATTTACGCCTGCAAACCTATGCACTGGGTGAAGGCATGAAAGTCGGCGAACGCTTTCTTGATCATAACCAGAAATGGAATGTCAGTTTCATGAAACGCCCGCAGGCGGCGAGCATGATGAGTCGTGCGGAAGCAGGGGACATAATTCTGGTATGTACTCTTGAGCGAATTTTCAGTAATTGTGATGACATGGTTGCCACATTACAGGAATTGCGAAAGCGCAAAATCAAATTAATCGTTGTTGATCTGGATGGTGAAGTTACTGATCTGGACCTGAGACCGAAATTTAACGAGGTGCTGAAAATCTTCCACAGCCTGGAACGCCGACGTTCTACAGAACGTATTAAAACCGTTAAGCAAAGTCAGCGTAAGAAAGGCCGTTTCCTGGGAGGCAGTCGTCCGTTTGGTTATATGATTCACTCCAATGGCCGGCTTATTGAAAACCCCATGGAGCAGCGGGTTCTCAAAAAAATTCTGGAAATGAAAAAGCAGGGTAAATCGCTGCGGGCTATTTCAGCCGAAGTCAGTACGCCAATCATGCCGGTCAGCTTCAAAACTGTGCAGCGCCTGATCAAACGTCATGATTCTGAAATCACTGCCAGGCAGGAAAGCTGATTCCTGTCAGCTGGAAGCACTCAGTCAATCTTGTCTTTGTTACTTCGTTCAAACCTGGCAGATGAGTCCGCATCAAGTCGCTGCATAGCCAGTAGGGACTAATCCCTGCATAATGCCGTCATGTTAAAGTCCACTCCATTTCTAATAGGCCTGCGTTATCTTCTGGCCAGAAAAAATAACAGGATTATATCCTTTACTTCGCTGATTTCCATGGCGGGTCTTACGCTCGGCGTTCTGGCTATTATTGTCGTGCTCTCTGTGTTTAACGGATCCCAGGGCATTATGAGAGATCGCACTCTTATCACCGTTCCTCATGGCAATATCAGCGCTGACAGTGATTTTTCTTCCTGGCAGCAAGCCACAACATTGCTCAGGGACACCCCGCAGATTGAGGGAATTGCGCCCTATATAGCACTGGAAGCCTTGCTCAGTCGTCAGGGTTATCACCAGGTGACAGAAATCAAGGCAATTTCACCTGCTGATGAAATGACTGTCTCTACAATTGCAGAGAACATGGTGCAGGGAAATTTTGAGTCTTTGGTGCCGGGAGAAAACCGCATCATTCTGGGTAGAGTACTTGCCACAAATCTGCGACTGAACCTTGGCGATGCTGTAAATCTGATTGTGCCGGTGATAGGAGGTAACAGCTCCCTTAAATTGAATATGCATCGCTTCACTGTCTCAGGAGTCTTTGATCCTCAATTTACCATTGGCTCTGAGCTGGCCCTGATTCATCTTGAAGACAGCGCCGCACTTCTGGGACTGGAGGATATCAGCGACACTATTCAACTTCGCCTGCGCGTAAGCGATCCTGATCAGGCTGCCGGCATTATTGCCAGCAGTGTTGAATTACTGGAATCAACCTTCACTGATCACCAATTTAGCGGCAGGGACTGGAGTATTACAGAAGCCAGTCTGTTCAGTGCCCTGAAGATGGAAAAGTTGCTGACCTGGTTTATGCTGATGATGATTGTTGCTATCGGTGCCTTCAATATAGTTTCCACACTGGTGATGGTCGTCTCGGAGAAAAAGGCGGATATCGCAATCCTGCGAACCATGGGGGCAAGTGATAAAACCATAATGGCTATTTTTGTTGTGCAGGGCACAGTGGTTGGCATACTGGGCACTATCGCCGGCGCTGCAGCAGGGGTTTTTATTGCCACGAACTTTACCGCCTTCTCCGGCGCACTTGAACAACTACTGGCACCGGCAGACCTTTATGTTATAAGCGCACTGCCCGCAAAACTGCAAAGTTTTGATGTCTGGGTAACCTGTTGCGCGGCGCTGGTTATAAGTTTTCTGGCTACGCTTTATCCTGCCTTCAAGGCATCCCAGATTCTTCCTGCAGAAGTGTTACGTTATGAGTGAGCCAGTTCTTTATTGCCAGCATCTATCGCGGTCCTATCAGGAAGGGGGTAACACCCTGGAAGTCCTGAAAGATGTTAATTTGTCAGTAGCCGCAGGAGAAAGTGTGGCTATCAAGGGCACATCCGGCTCAGGCAAAACCACTTTGCTGAATCTGCTGGGCGGAATTGATAAACCAACGTCAGGGCTGGTCAGTATTCTTGGCCAGGATCTATCCACCCTTGCCGGTGTAAAACTCGACAAGTTACGCAATCAGACACTGGGTTTTGTTTACCAGTTCCATCATTTGCTGGGCGAGTTTTCCGCACAGGAAAATGCCGCTATGCCATTGATTATTGCAAGGCGTCCCTATGCAGAATGTATGGACAAGGCCGCGCAGATTCTGGAGCGGGTAGGATTGCAGGAGCGTCTGACACACAAACCGTCCCAGCTTTCAGGCGGAGAGCGCCAGCGTGTTGCCATAGCCAGGGCCCTGATCAACAACCCTGCCTGCGTCTTGATGGATGAGCCTACCGGCAACCTTGACGGCCAAACCGCAAAGGGAATCCAGGTACTCATGCAGTCATTGAAGGCCGAAATCACAACCAGCTTTATAGTCGTCACCCATGACCCTGTGTTTGCAGCACAGATGGATAGCTCCTATTTGCTCAACAATGGTGTTCTTGGTGCCGACACCTCCGGCGGTGAGCAATAAGCATGCAGACTCCATTCGCGTTCTTTATTGGCAAACGCTATACCTCAATCCGCTCCCGCAATTTACTGATTGGCTTTATTTCCCTGTTATCAATTATTGGCCTGAGCCTGGGCGTCGCAGTATTAATAACGGTTTTGTCTGTGATGAATGGCTTTGATAGGGAGTTGCAAAACAGAGTCCTTGCCATGGTGCCTCATATCACAATTTACAACGGCAGAAGCGATCCTCCCATGAGTAACGCCCAGTGGTCAGCCTATCAACCGGCGCTGGATAAGATTAATGGTATTACAGGCACGGCTCCATTTTTGCAGGTTGAGGGCATGTTGCTGGCTAATGGCAGCAGCAAGGGCATTATTCTCAATGGTGTGGACACACAACAGGAAAGACAGGTTTCCGGCATTGAAGCATTTCTTGTAGAAGGTAGTCTGGATAGCCTTGAGGACAAAAGTTACAACATACTGATCGGTGAAGAGATGGCACGAAACCTCGGTGTATCGACTGGAGATTCTGTGACCGTGGTTTCAACCGTAGTACCCATTACCCCTCTGGGAGAATTTACCCGCTACAAAAGGTTTACCGTTGGAGGAATTTTTAGAGTCGGCTCGCAACTCGATAATGGACTGGCTATCGCCTATCTAAGTGATGTACAGAGAGTTTACCGACTGGGAAACAACATTGACGGCCTGCGTGTACAGGTTAATGACTTATTCAATGTCGATAGTATAAGCCGACAAATTCGCACGGATGTTACAGATGCCCATTTATTGTCGAACTGGACCTGGGATTACGGCAATATTTATGAAAACATCCGTCTTTCAAAATCCCTGGTGGGACTTTTGTTGTCATTACTTGTCGCAGTTGCAGCTTTTAATGTGGTGGTCAGCCTGATCATGGTGGTCAAGGAAAAGCAGGGCGATATCGCCATTCTCAGAACCATGGGAACGTCATTGCACAGTATCCGCAATATATTCCTTATACAGGGCCTGAGTATTGGTCTGATAGGGACGCTATTGGGCCTGGTGCTGGGGATAATCTTTTCACTGACCGTCAGCGATATCGTCAGCTGGATTGAAAGTGTATTGGGCATGCAGTTTCTCAATGCGGATGTCTACCCGGTAAATTACCTGCCTTCCCAATTAAAGCTGCTGGATATTTTGCTGGTGTGTGGCATTTCATTATCCCTAAGTATGCTGGCGACGATTCTACCGGCACAGTCCGCAGCCAGGGTTGACCCTGCAGAAGTCCTTCGCTACGAATAGAAAAAAACCTGAACCATGTGTTCTCTCATCCCTGGTTCTTCCTTTACTCCCCACACTTCCGACACTCCCGATACCCCCTGCAAATAATCAATCCGATTTTCCAGAGCAGTTTTTGAATAGCTGTACTAAGATAAAATGAAACGAAGCAGTGCAGGGAACGCATGCGTGAATGGATTTTGTCATTTGGCCTTGGTGTATTTGTAGCAGGTTTCGCGCCTCAACTTCCTCCATACAACACGATATTTTTATTTGTGGTGCCGGCACTGTTGTCTCTGCGTTACAAAATATTAAGTCTATCCGGGGCATTTTGTCTGGGATTGTTCTGTCTGTTTCAGTGGAGCTGGACACACCAGGAAAAAATCCTTCCTGTGGCACTGGAACAACAGGATATGTGGGTAAGGGGAGTGGTGACGGGTTTACCGCAAAGACAGGAAAACAGTACCCTATTTACTTTCAAGCCTGAATCCCTTTGCCAACAATCTGACATTTCTGATTGTCTGTTGCTGTTGCAAACAAATCGTCATCAAATTCTCCTCCATGACTACTCTGATGTCCTTTATTTACCAGGCCAACACTGGCTGTTAAAAGTCAGGCTCAAGCGCCCCCATGGTTTTGCCAATCCTGGAAGCTTTGACTATGAACGCTGGCTGTTTCAGGAACGGCTCAGTGCAACAGGTTATGTACGTAATGATTCATCTTCAATTCTGCTTGATGTCCGCAGACACTGGCTGTTTCATCCCTGGCATGACAGCCTCAGGTACCACCTGCAACAAAAAATAAATCAGCTGCCTTTAGCGGTACCTGGATATATTTCAGCGCTGATTATCGGCGACCGCTATCAAATAACCGACGCACAATGGAATTTGCTAACCACTACCGGAACAAACCACTTAATGGTGATTTCCGGTTTGCATATAGGGCTCGTAGCCTGGCTCACTTTTAATCTCATCCTGGTCATCTGCAGAGCCATTCCGGCACTGTGCCTCATTATTGCATCACCCAGATTAGCAGCCTTTATCGCAGTAATTGCGGCTTTTCTCTATGCCTGTCTTGCCGGTTTCAGTCTGCCTGTCCAGCGTGCCCTGGTGATGGTTATTTGCCTGATGTCTGGTCAGCTTCTGGTCAGGCAGATATCGCCCTTGAATAGTCTTGGACTGGCTTTTTCTATGGTTATTTTATTTGATCCGCTTGCCCTGCAAAGTGCAGGTTTCTGGTTATCATTTGTTGCAGTAGGGGTTTTGCTTTCCACTTTGTCTGTAAACAATGACAAGGAGGATGTGCAGACTTTGCTATCCAGAATCAAAATCCTTTTGTATTGCCAGTGCTATTTGTTCATCGGCATGTTACCTGTAATGCTGTTATTTTTTGGTCAGCTCAGTCTGCTTGCACCAATCATAAACCTGCTTGCCATTCCCTTTGTCGGTATGTTGATCGTGCCATTATGCCTTTTGTCTCTGTTGGCTGGACTTTTAAGTCAGTCGCTGTTTGCTTTTCTGCTGTCATTGCCTGACTTTCTCCTCAGCGAAGTGGCAAGCGGGCTAGAGGAAGTCATCAAGATTCCCGATATCTTCATATTGCCGTTTCCAACCCTTCCGGTCTGGCTATGGCTGCTTCTGCTGGGAGCGGTAATACTGCAATTTCTGTGTCGGGGTTTAGTCATAAAAGTGACAGGCCTTCTGGTAGTGTTGTTTTGTCTCAATTATTCACCGAAAAGACCGCAAAATAATGAGTTTATGCTGGATATTCTGGATGTTGGGCAGGGTCTGGCAGTTGTTGTCACCACACATAAGCATACCCTTGTTTATGATACCGGGCCGTCATACAACCCGCGCTTTAACGCAGGTAGTGGCATAATCCAGCCCTTTCTCCGGAATCAGAATCTGGGAGATCCTGACATTGTTGTTGTGAGTCACGGCGATAACGACCATGCCGGTGGCCTGTTGGCGCTGCTCAGCTATTTCCCCACTGCCCGGATTTATGCCGGTGAAGCCCTGGATCAAATATCTCAACTGGAAAATCCTCCCTCTATCAGTCACTGTTTGTCTGGGACAAAGTGGTGGTGGGACAGGGTAAAGTTTGAATTTCTCTATCCTGACAGACTTTCCCTGTCAGGAAATAATGCATCCTGTGTACTAAAAATAACCTCAGGTAACTACAGTGCGTTGCTTAGTGGTGATATCGAGAAAGAAGCAGAGTTAACCTTGCTAAAAACATCCAGAAACGACCTGCATGCAGATATCATGACGGCGCCTCATCATGGTAGTAAAACGTCCTCTATTGCACCGTTCATTCGACGCGTTGCAGCAAATCATGTGGTCTTTTCATCGGGTTATCTCAATAGCTTCGGCCATCCTCATGCAGACGTCAGACAGCGTTATGAAGCACTCAATACCAGTCTTTATGATACCGCACACAGCGGAGCACTTC
Source organism: Gammaproteobacteria bacterium (assembly GCA_030427065.1). Classification (GTDB taxonomy): domain Bacteria; phylum Pseudomonadota; class Gammaproteobacteria; order Pseudomonadales; family Pseudohongiellaceae; genus Eutrophocola. Next base: position 77,039 of record JAUHWU010000001.1, read on the forward strand.
GCTTCCATGTGTCTGCTGATGACGGCATTAAATCGGTTACCGGCTATCGCCAGACAAGCCCAAGGTTCTGGCATTTACCCTAAGCAGAAAGCGATATTTCAAGTATGGTAAGTGCCGCTAATATGATAAAGTGTGCGGCTTATAAGGTATTGTTAATACGTAGATTTTTAGCTGTATCCTGAGGATTTGGCCAAAACCTGCAGACGGGAAGGAACGACGAAATTGTTTGAGATTGTACAGGCCGGTGGCTGGTTAATGCTGCCCATCATCCTATGTTCCATTGTTGCTATTGCCATCGTCATTGAACGCTTCTGGACGCTGAATCCGGCGCGTATTGCGCCACGCAATGTGCTTGCTGAAGTATGGGGAAAGATCAAGCAAAATCAGCTTGATGCCACCGAATTACGGGATCTGCGCATGTCCTCTCCGCTGGGACAGATTCTTGCTGCCGGACTGGTTAATTCCAAGGCAGGCAGAAGCATCATGGCAGAAAGTATTGAACAGGCTGCCAGCCATGTGGTCCATGATCTGGAACGTTACCTCAGTACACTGGGGACAATTGCTGCCATCACGCCGTTGCTGGGCCTACTTGGTACTGTATTTGGCATGATCAGGGTGTTTAGTGAAATCATGGCGCAGGGTACAGGTAACGCCAATGCACTGGCGGGTGGAATTTCAGAAGCCCTGATAACCACTGCGGCAGGCCTGTGTGTGGGCATACCGGCATTGATGTTTTACCGGATGTTTCTGCGCCGGGTGGAAAGCCTTGTCATCGATCTGGAAAGAGAATCCATTAAACTGGTGGATGCCCTGCATACTTCCCGGGGAGTTGAAATCAGGGAAGTCGGCGAAAGCTGAACAACGGGGAATAAGCCGGTGAAATTTCAACGCAGTTTGAAGGAAGAGGTTAATGTCAATCTGACCCCATTGATTGACGTGGTTTTCCTGCTGCTTATTTTTTTCATGGTCACGACCACTTTTTCACGCAACACCAATCTGTTAATCAATCTTCCTGAAGCCAGTGGTCAACCCAGTGAACGGGAAGCCATCGAAATAGAAATTCTGATTTCAGAAAACGGCACTTATTCAGTGAATGGTCGACAGCTGGTGAATACACAAATTGAAACCTTGATGCGCACGGTCTCCGAAGTCAGTGGCGGCGATTCCAGCATTCCGCTGTTTATTACTGCTGACGCCAATACCTCACACCAGTCAGTAGTCACGGCCATGGATGCGGTAGCCCAGCTTGGCTTCAGCAGTTTGAACATCGCCACCCGTGAACCCGGATCGCAATAATGTCGGCCCCATCCCCATCAACCCCTGAACCCGTCCTGAACTCTGCGCCATACACAAGCAGTTTTGCCCTGTACAAAAGATTACTGAGCTATCTTCGTCCTTTACGAGTGTACTTTCTGCTGGGTATTTTTGGCTTTGTTATTTTTTCAGCAGCCAGCATATGGTTTTTTGATTTGCTCCAGGAACTGGTTGATACCATTAATTCAGGCGTAGCGCTGTCAGTAGAGCAGAGGCTGCATATTCCTCTGACCTTAATTGTTATTGTCTGCTTTCGGGGCCTTGGAGGCTTTCTCGGCCCTTACTACATGGCCTATATTGCCAACCATGTTGTGCACCGGGTACGTACTGAATTAATGGATCGTTTTGTCGGCTTGCCAAGTACCTACTATGATCGCAATACAAGCGCTCATCTATTATCCACCGTCACCTTCAATGTTACCCAGATCAGTGCTGCGGTCAGTGATGCACTGACTGTGATCCTGCGCGAGGGAATCCTCGTCATTGCCCTGTTTGCTTTCCTGCTTTACCTGAACTGGAAGTTGACACTGATGTTCGTGATCATCACTCCCGTTATTTCTGTCGTGGTAGTGTATGCCTCCAAAAAATTCCGCAAGCACAGTCATCGCATTCAGCTATCCATGGGCGATGTAACCCATATCCTGTCAGAAACCCTCAAGGGTATGAAAGTGGTCAAGACCTTCAGTGCTGAAGATCAGGTCAGGGAAAAGTTTCGCGAAGCCAGTGAGCGCAATCTGAAACAAAATCTGAAAATGATACTGGTGCAGTCCATCAGCACACCGATAATACAGGTGTTGGTCGCATCAGCATTGTCAGTATTACTGTGGCTGGCAATGTCGCCTGCCGTATTGGAAACCATGAGCCCGGGAGAATTTGTGACCTATATTGTGGTTGCCGGTTCCATGCTAAAGCCTATTCGTCAGCTATCCAAAATCAACTCCGTCGTGCAGAAGGGGCTTGCCGCAGCGCAATCAATTTTTCTTTTGCTGGATGAAGACACCGAAACAGATCAGGGCAGCAAAGTTGTAGACAAACTCGAAGGTCGCGTTGAATTCAGGGATGTCTGTTTCTCCTATGAAGGCGCAGAAGCGCAGGTCCTTAATAATATTTCTTTCAGCTGTGAGGCAGGCAAAACAATTGCCATTGTGGGCAAGTCTGGTTCCGGCAAGAGTACCTTGGTAAATCTGGTACCGCGCTTTTATCAACAAAGTAGTGGGGAAATCCTGCTGGATGGTATTAACTCGGCAGATATTACCCTGCATAGTTTACGCCGGCAGATTGCCCTGGTGAGTCAACAGGTAGTGCTATTCAATGGAACAGTACGGGAAAACATTGCCTATGGTGAATTGCGCACTGTCAGTGATGAAAAAATTCGTGAAGCCCTGGTTAATGCCAATGCGCTTGGCTTTGTAGAAGAGCTGGCGGAGGGGCTGGACACCCGTATCGGTGATGATGGCTTTCTGCTCTCCGGCGGACAGCGTCAACGCCTGGCAATCGCCAGGGCTTTGCTGAAAAATGCGCCGATCCTTATCCTTGATGAGGCTACCTCGGCGCTGGACTCTGAATCCGAAAATGCCATCCAGCTGGCATTGGAAACACTGATGCAGGGACGTACCACTTTTGTTATTGCACACCGTCTATCAACCATCGAATCGGCGGACAGGATCCTGGTACTTGAAAGAGGATGGATCGTTGAAACGGGTACACACCAGGAATTATTGGCGGCTGGCGGTCACTATAAACAATTACATCAGTTGCAGTTTTCCTGATGCTCCTTGATGACTCGGTTAACAAGCATGAAACTGCTGAATAATGCCTGGTACAGGAATGCCCGATGGGTGCGCTGTTTACGCCCCCTGAGTGCAATCTTTGGCCTGGTCAGTGGCCTGAGGCGGCACTATTACAGGAATACGGAGAAAGCCTTTAAGGCAAAATATCCTGTCATTGTCGTTGGCAATATCACCGCAGGCGGCACCGGTAAAACCCCACTGGTTATCTATATTGCCCAGCAATTACGTCAGCGCGGTTATTCACCGGGTATCGTCAGCCGTGGATATGGATCACAGGCAGCGTCCTATCCATTTGCAGTGACACCACAAAGCAGTTTTCGGGACGCCGGGGAGGAACCGCTTATGATAGCGCATCACACCCATTGCCCTGTGATAATTGATCCTGATCGCAGCGCTGCAGTTCAGATGCTGGAAACACGGTATGACTGCAATATCATCATCAGTGATGACGGGTTGCAACACTATCGACTGAGTCGAAATATAGAAATTGCCGTCGTTGATGGACAAAGGGGGCTTGGTAATGGCTTGTTACTGCCCGCCGGACCACTGCGAGAAAAGCCGGAGCGACTCAAGGAAGTGGATTTCATCGTTTCTAATGGCCCTTCAAAATACCCATTGCCCGGACATAGCTATGAGATGAATCTTGATGCTACCCATCTGGTCCATCTGATAGATAACAAATCCCTGGCTATTGCAGATGAAGCCCTGCAGGAGATCAAGGACAAGAAAGTGCATGCTGTTGCCGGCATCGGTAATCCGGAACGTTTCTTCAACTCTCTTTGTGCCAGCGGATTTGATATTATTGCGCACATTTTCAGGGATCATCATTATTTTTCCAAACAGGACATCAGCTTTGCCGATGAGCTGGATGTGGTAATGACGGAAAAAGATGCGACCAAGTGCAGGGACATAGCGTCTGACAGACACTGGTTTCTAAAAGTGGCTGCCCGTCTCCCTGATGAGTTCATGGACAAGTTAATAGAAAAACTTGCTGCCGTTTGATTTATTACTAACTGAAAAACTGACTATGGATAAAAAACTTTTAACGATTCTTGCCTGTCCTCTTTGTAAAGGGGAATTGGTCCATAACAAAGAGACTAACGAGCTTATCTGTTATCCCGACAGCCTTGCCTATCCTGTGCGTGATGAAATTCCAATCATGCTGCAAAATGAAGCCCGGCCACTGACACCTGAAGAAAAAGCCAACAGGAAGAAAAAGTGAGCTTTACGGTCGTTATACCAGCGCGCTATCAATCAACACGATTACCTGGAAAACCACTGCTTGATATTGCAGGCAAGCCGATGTTGCACCATGTGGTTGCAAGAGCCCGGTCAAGTGCCGCAGATGCAGTCTATATAGCTACCGATGACGAGCGTATCAGACAAAGCTGTCAGGCGCTTGGAGACAATGTAATCATGACTTCAGCCGCGCATAACTCCGGAACTGACCGAATAGAAGAAGTTGCCCGTCTGCTAAACCTCGGTGATGAAGATATCGTTGTCAATGTGCAGGGAGACGAGCCGATGATTCCCCCTCAAGTCATTAACCAGGTGGCCAGTGATCTGGCAGGACATCCGGATGCGCAGATCTGCACATTATATGAAGAAATGACAGATTATGATGAGATTGTGAACCCTCATAATGTAAAGGTTGTAGCCAATAATGCCGGCTACGCCATGTATTTTTCCAGAGCTCCCATTCCTTTCCCCAGAAATGACCGGGCTCAGGATAAGCCGGAAATAAAGTACAAACGGCACATAGGAATTTACGCTTACCGCGTAAAAGTACTGCATGACTTTGTTAACTGGCCACAAAGCGAACTGGAAACAACCGAACAGCTGGAACAATTAAGAGCTATGGCGAACGGTGTCAGGATACATATTCAAAAAGCCTGTGCAAACATTCCCGCAGGTGTCGATACACCGGAAGATCTGGAAAAAGTCAGACGTCTGATGAATGCCTGAGCTACGGGACATGAGTAAAAACGCATAATTCATTAAAAGAAATACCCGAAAAATTTTCGCCAGGATAAAGCAATTAAAATGATGGAATCTGAAAAAGTAAAAATTCTTATGGTTTGCCTTGGCAATATCTGTCGATCTCCGACAGCCGAGGCAGTTTTCATGGCAAATGCCCGGCTTGAAAACCTTGATCGCTATGTTGAAGTGGATTCTGCCGGTACTGGCTCCTGGCACATCGGCCATGCACCGGACAAACGTGCGACACTGGCAGCCAGTCACAGGAATTATGATATGTCTGCTTTACGGGCCCGTCAGGTCACTGTCGAGGACTTGGAAAACTTTGATTACATCTACGCCATGGACAAACAGAATCTGCATGATCTGCTGGCCATGAGCACACCGGATCAGCAGCATAAAATTTCACTATTTCTGGAACATGCCAGCTGTGACGAATTGGAAGTACCTGATCCTTATTATAGCGGTGACGATGGTTTTGAACTGGTACTTGATCTGATTGAAGATGCTTCCTCAAATCTGCTGAAAAGCCTTGCCACTGACCACCATTGGTCATGATCTTAAAATCGTTCTAACTTTATGGAAATACTCGAAAATTTTAATCTGAAGCATTTTAATACGTTTCATGTGTCTGCCCACGCCCGCTATTTTGTCAATGCCACAGGCCTTGATTGTCTGCGTGAGGCGCTGGCATTTGCACGGCATAAGGAAATCCCTTTCATGCTGATCGGGCAGGGGAGCAATTTGTTATTCAAGGAAGACTATCCAGGTCTGGTTATTGAAATGAATATCCGGGGCAAGGAACTGATCAGTGAAGATGACGATTTTTATTATGTAAAAGCCCGCTGTGGTGAAAACTGGCATAACTTTGTGCAGTGGTCTCTGGAACATGATTATTACGGCATGGAAAACCTGTCGCTGATTCCAGGCACAGTCGGTGCTGCGCCCGTGCAAAATATTGGCGCCTATGGCATAGAGCTGTGTGACGTCATGGTTTCCCTTGAGGCACTTGAGATCGCCAGCGGTGAGCTGAAAACCTTCACTAACGAAGAGTGTCATTTCTCCTATCGCAATTCGGTTTTCAAACAGGAGTTAAAAGATCAGTTCATTATTTATAGTGTGACTTTCGGCCTGAGAAAAGTGCCACGCCTCAACACCGGTTACGCGGCACTGGCCAAAGCACTGGAAGCATATTCTGCTGATGAAATTACGCCACGACTGGTCAGCGAAACGGTATGTGAAATTCGTCGTGGTAAATTGCCTAATCCTAAACGTCTGGGTAATGCAGGCAGTTTTTTCTGGAATCCGGAAATTCCCCTGGCAGATTTTTCTGCGCTGCAGAAAACCTATCCTGATATTGTCGGCTATGCCAATGCAGAGATCGTCAAACTGGCGGCGGCCTGGTTGATTGATCAGGCCGGCTGGAAAGGCTATCGCGAAGGTGATGTTGGTGTTCATCAGGATCATGCCCTGGTCCTGGTTAACTATGGCCAGGCCACGGGAGCAGAACTGGTTGATCTTTCCGAACGTATCCAGCAATCAGTAAAAGAAAAGTTCGGCATTGAACTGACTCCCGAAGTCCGAATAATCTGACGAATTGATATTGCATGCCAGGTGTATGATTCACCCATGACAGATACTTCTTCCACAGTGCGTTTGTTTGATTCAGGCAACTTTCTGAAACACGCCAGTTCGCGCCCTGGTGTATATCGCATGCTCGATACCGAAGGTGAAGTGCTCTATGTTGGCAAGGCGAAAAATCTTAAAAAGCGTTTAAGCAGTTATTTCCGCGTTAGTGGACTTGATAACAAAACCATTGCGCTGGTAAGCAGAATTGCTGACATTGAAATCACCATTACTGGCAGTGAAATCGAAGCGCTGTTACTCGAACAAAACCTTATCAAGGAAAAAAGGCCCCCTTATAATATTCTGCTGAGGGATGACAAATCCTATCCCTATATTTTCCTGTCATCGGAAGATACCTTCCCAAGGCTTGGCTTCCATCGTGGCAGCAAGAAAATGAAGGGTCGCTATTTTGGTCCTTTTCCCAGTGCCGGCGCAGTCAGAGAGAGCCTGGCACTGTTACAAAAAATATTTCATGTGCGCCAGTGCGAAGACAGTTATTTCAGAAATCGTACGCGTCCGTGTCTGCAGTACCAGATCAAGCGCTGCTCGGGTCCCTGCGTTAACCTGACCTCGCCTGAATCCTATGCCGATGATGTACGCCATTCTGTTATGTTTCTGGAAGGCAGGAACGACCAGATCAGGGACGAACTGACCGCCAGGATGGAGTCTCTTTCCAGTGAATTAAAGTTTGAAGAAGCCTCTGTTATTAGGGACCAGATAAAAGACCTGCGGATAATCCAGGAAAGCCAGTTTGTGTCAGGTGAAAAAGGCGATGTGGATGTGATTGCCATGGCCCGGGAATCGGGGGCTGTCTGTATTCATGTCATATTTGTCAGGGCGGGCAGAGTGCTGGGCAACAAGAATTTTTATCCGCGCTTTGTACTGGAAAAGGAACCCGGTGAGATCATGCAGGCCTTCATTGCCCAGTATTATCTCAGGGAACAGCATGGACAAAGCATTCCCCGGGAAATCCTCTGTAACCAGCCACCTCAGGAAGCTACCGAGCTGGCTGATGCGCTGACTTACCTTGCGCAAAGGGCTGTCAGCATCAAGTACAAGCTCAGGGGGCATCGATCGCAATGGCTTAATCTGGCCAGTATTAATGCCGGTCACGGTTTGTCGAGCAAGCTGAACAGCAAACGCAGCATGCAGGAACGCATGACTGCCTTGCAAAGCGCACTCTCACTGGATGCGCCGCCTCTGCGCCTGGAATGTTTTGATATCAGCCACAGTTCAGGCGAGGCAACAGTGGCATCCTGCGTCGTGTTTGACCAAAACGGGCCTTTAAAGTCCGATTATCGACGTTTTAATATTGAGAATATCACCCCCGGTGATGACTATGCCGCTATGGAGCAGGCTCTCAGGCGTCGATATATCAGGCTCAAAAAAGGAGAGGCACGACTGCCGGATATTCTGGTCATTGATGGTGGTCTGGGACAGCTGGGCCAGGCGGAAAAAGTACTGGAGTCACTGGAGGTCAAAGGTGTGCAGCTTTTGGCTATTGCCAAAGGCATCAGTCGCAAGGCAGGCCAGGAAACGCTTATTCTTGGCGATAGCCACAAGGAAACGGTTTTGCCACCAGAGTCACCAGCCCTGCATTTGTTGCAGCATATTCGTGATGAATCCCACCGTTTTGCCATCACCGCCCATCGCCAGCGCCGCGGCAAAAAACGCACATCTTCATTTCTTGATGAAATTCCCGGCATCGGTCCGTCCAGGCGCCGTGATTTGATTCAGTATTTTGGCGGGCAGCAGGAAATCAAGCGAGCCAGCGTGCAACAGTTACAAAAAGTGAACGGCATCAGTAAATCCCTGGCCAGGGATATCTATGACTATATTCATGCTTCCTGAGTCTCGACATATCCTTTTTAGATAAGCGGAAAGATAACCGGGATAGCCACAGGGCAGGGTGCCGGCCTCTTTACCCGGTACATACCATTTATATGCCCGAACTTCTCATTCTCCGGTACAATGCCTGTCATGAATCTGGCCAACTTTATGACATTACTGCGCATACTTGCCATTCCGGTATTTATCGTTGTCTATTACGCTGATTTCCGGGGCCACTACCTGGCCTCTTCTCTGATATTTATTCTTGCCTGTGTCACGGACTGGCTGGATGGATATCTGGCTCGGAAGCTGGATCAATGCACGCCTTTCGGTGCTTTTCTCGACCCGGTTGCCGACAAAATACTCGTTACTGTCGCGCTGGTGATGCTGGCTGCCAATTATGCCAGCCCCTGGTTTGTTATACCGGCGGCCATCATGGTGGCCAGAGAGATCCTGATATCTGCATTAAGGGAGTGGATGGCCGAGAATAATCAGCGCAATGTCGTCGCTGTTGGTTATCTGGGCAAGGTGAAAACCACTGTACAGATGATCGCGATTATCGTGCTTCTGGCCAGTGATCCGGGTGGTTCTTTCTGGTTCTGGGGCCTGGGCTATGTGCTTATTTATGCGGCTGCCATATTGACTCTCTGGTCGATGATTCTCTACCTGAGAAGTGCCTGGCCAATACTTGCATCAGAACTCAAGTAAGCCCCTGATTCCTCTTGACTTACGTGGCTGGCAGATTAGAATAGCCACCTCTTTGAAAGCCCCGGTTGAATATTGTATCGGGAAGCGACTGCAGGATCTTTTTTTCAGCAGGATTTATTGGAAAAAAGGTGTTGAGTAAGGCCAAAGAGCCTGAGCAAAGAGACAATTTGGCAATAACGTTATTCACAGCAATGTGACTCATCCACTGGATGTCTCATGAAAGGGTAGTGAATACATAAAGCGGGAATAGCTCAGTTGGTAGAGCACGACCTTGCCAAGGTCGGGGTCGCGAGTTCGAGTCTCGTTTCCCGCTCCAAATTGCCGGATGTTTAAGTCCTTTAAAGGCTGGATGGCAGAGTGGTTATGCAGCGGACTGCAACTCCGTGTACGCCGGTTCGATTCCGACTCCAGCCTCCATTTCCCAGGGGCTTTCACTTCCAGATTGTTCTCTCGATTAAAATCGCTCAAGCGCCAGACGTCTTACTGATGTAAATTGGAATTAGTCGTTTAAGCTGAAGCAGTTCAGCTCTTTCATGCCACTCACGTATTTGCCCGGGTGGCGAAATTGGTAGACGCAAGGGACTTAAAATCCCTCGAGGGCAACCTCGTGCCGGTTCAAGTCCGGCCCCGGGCACCATATACTTTATTAATTTCCAGAATCACCTTTTCTAATAGTCCCTATATATAATAAAAAGAAAATGCAGCGGCGAAGAAGACTGGTCATATCATTTCTTCCCGGATGAGACATGGTGTAATTCGATTATTGGCCTTATTCCAGGATCTGATCTCCAAACACCAAAACTACCGGTTACAGGGACTAATTCATTCCTGTGTAGAAAGGTACTTGCCCTGGCAATTATGAAGATAAATGATTAACAACTCTGTAAAAACGGGGTATGGTTTGCCGTATGAAAGAAGATGAATACATGGAAAAGCGCAAGGAGCTGGTCTCAGGTCAGGCCAGGAAGCGTTCCAGTATTTACCCTTTGCTGATGGGGGTGTTTGTCGTCATGATTCTGACTAATGTCGCGATGCTGGCAATCAATAATATCTAATTCTTATAATTCTTTTAATTTGTCCTTACTTTTTCGCAGTCATCTTACGTTATTTTCTTTTCTTTGGAATTTCCACTTTAGTATTGGCAGTTTCCTTTCCTGACTGACGTTCAACTACTTTATAAAATATTCTTTTCTGTGGGCTGTTTCATTCCATACTCGTCTGAAGGGCTGTTATTTTTCGGATTATTTTTGTCAAATAGTCGAGGGTTTTTCTCGACAAAATCACGAATCCAGCGTTCCAGGAATGAGTCTGCTTCCCGGTTATTAATATATCCCCATCCCAGTATGGCAATAAATGCAGCGCCGGCCACATCCACAATCAGATCCCACATGGTGTCCTGCAAACCACTTTTCTGCATATTCAGACCAAACACCTGATCCATGCCATATTCAAATATTTCCCACAGGGCACCAATGCTTACTGCAAACATGAAGGCAAACAGGGCTATGAACTTGGGCTTTATATCAAGGTCAATGTCCTTCCTTTCGTTGAGTACATAGACCATGAGGAAGCCCAAAATGCCCAACAGGAATGCCGAACCACTATGCAGCACCAGGTCCCACCACCAGAATCGGGTGTAATAGCCCTGGGTTTCTCCAAGAAACAATGACATATAAAGAAAAATAACCGCCAGGGTTTCAAAGCCATGGGGAATACGCACGTCGAACCTTTTGCCAAGAATTATCGGCAGGAAAGTAATAAACAGGATTACCAGAATCTCAGCCATGGCCTGATAACGACCCTGAAAAAACATCAGCACCGCGCCAACAGAAAGACTGAACTTCAGAAACACAGAGAGTCTCTGATGGATATACTGGGCAAAAGTTTCAGGATTGAATTTGATTTTCAGAATATTCATTTTATAAAGTGATCTTTAGTTTAGCGGCAGGGTATCAGTATGCGCTTAAATTGTTAATAGCGGGCAAATGAGTGGTAATTAGACATGATTGAACATTATAACGAGAAGGGCGGGGTGATCAGCAAATAGGCGACAGGCATTGATAATCACTTTGGCAGTGTGAAGCGCAAAAGACTACAATTTCATCATGACAGATATACTAAAATCCATATTAGGCAATGAATCACTCCTGGTGATTTTTGGTATCGTCTCAGTTCTTTTTTTTATTATTACCCTGACAGTAATTCCATGGCTCATTCTGCAAATCCCTGAGGATTACTTTACAGAAGAAACGCGCCATTCTCTGTTGAATGAAATGCATCATCCTGTGGTGAAAGTTGTCTTGTTGATTTCGAAAAATATTGCTGGTGCATTCTTTCTGCTGCTGGGAATTGCCTTGCTGGTATTACCCGGACAGGGTCTGTTGACCATGCTGCTGGGAATTGTCCTCATCGACTTTCCTGGCAAGTACAAACTCCAGCGCTGGTTTGTGCAACACAAATCCATACTGCATTCAGTCAACTGGTTACGAAAGAAAGGTAACAGGCCGCCAATCCAGATATAATCCATAGCTTGAAATATTCCGTATCCGATACCCAGGCCCGGTAACAACTTATCAAACCCCAAACTAACAACCTCTACATTTTATTCATTTGTCGTTATGACTGATTTAAGTGTCAATCTAAACAAGATCGCCCTGTTAAGAAACTCCCGAGGCAGGGACTATCCTTCTGTCATCAAATTTGCAGAAAAATTTATTGCCCTTGGCGTACAGGGAATTACCATTCACCCGCGTCCCGATGAACGCCATATAAAATATGCAGATGCCCGGGATCTGAAAGCCTTTTTAACAGATCATCCCCAGGTTGAACTGAATATTGAAGGCTTCCCCGACGAGGTATTTCTCGCGCTAATTGAAGAAGTCCGGCCTCATCAATGTACGCTGGTACCCGACGCAGTTAACCAGCTAACCTCGGATCATGGTTGGGATTTTCATCAGCAGGCAGAGTTTGTCACGCCCCTGATCGCAAAAATCAATGACTGGGGGGTGCGTTCAGCCGTTTTCCTGGATCCGGATACTATACAACTTGAGCTGGCCGCCCTTACAGGCGCTTCGCGCATTGAACTGTATACCGAATCCTATGCCCAGGTCTGGGGTCGCGACAACCAACAACAGGTACTAGCTGATTACAGGGAAGTGGCGCAACTCGCCAGTGAGTATGGTGTGGGGGTCAATGCCGGCCATGATCTTGACCTGAATAACCTGCCAGCATTTCTCACTATTGAGAACATCCTTGAAGTCTCCATCGGCCATGCACTAACCGTGGAGTGCATAGAGCATGGCATGCGCGATACGGTACAGCGCTACCTGGATATCTGCCGTGGCTGATCCCGTCATTCGCGAGGCATTACTGTCGGCATTGGGGAAAATCCTGGAGGCCCAATTCATTCTTTCCACCCGGGAACAGTTAAAACCATTCGAATGTGACGGGCTTTCAGTTTATAAAGCCTTGCCTATGGTGGCGGTCCTGCCCGGCACAGTTAAGGAAGTACAGGCAATTATTCGTCTGTGCCATCAGATGAAGGTTCCACTGGTTACCCGGGGAGCAGGGACCGGACTCTCGGCAGGCGCAAAACCGGATCCAGAAGGACTGCTTCTGGTGTTGACCCGCCTGAGTAGTATTCTGGAGATCAATAGTGCAACGCAAACTGCCCGCCTTCAGCCCGGGGTAAGAAATCTCGCCATTTCCGAAGCAGTAAAACAGCATGGCTTGTTTTATGCGCCAGATCCATCATCCCAGATTGCCTGTTCGATAGGTGGCAATATTGCTGAGAATGCCGGTGGTGTGCACTGTCTCAAGTACGGCCTTACTATTCACAATGTCCTCCAGGTCTCGGGTTTCACCATGGCAGGAGACCCGGTCACCATCGGTAATGGCGGGCTCGATAATGCCGGCTTGAATTTACTTCCTCTGATTATTGGTTCTGAAGGCATGCTGATGGTAGTAACTGAAATCATGGTGAAATTATTGCCACTACCCAGTCAGGTCGAGGTTATTCTGGCCGCATTCGACAGTATAGAAAAAGCGGGGCAGGCGGTTAGTAATATCATTGCCCAGGGAGTGATTCCCGGGGGACTGGAAATGATGGATAACAATGCCATTCGTGCGGCGGAGGATTATGCTCACGCAGGATACCCAAGAGATGCGGCGGCCATTTTATTGATTGAAATCGATGGCAGCGCTGTGAATGTCAGCGAACAACTGCAAAGTACTCGACAGGTACTACAGGATTCTGGGGTTACTTCAGTCAAGATCGCCAAAACAGACACTGAAAAAGCCCTGTTCTGGAAAGGCAGAAAAAGCGCTTTTCCTGCTGTTGGCCGACTGTCCCCTGATTATTACTGTATGGATGGCACTATTCCCCGCAAGTCCCTGGCCGAGGTGCTTGGCTATATCCATACCTTATCTGAACAATATGGCTTTGCGGTGGCCAATGTCTTCCATGCCGGTGATGGTAACTTGCACCCTCTGATTCTGTTTGATGCAAACCAGCCAGGACAACTGGAAAGTGTTGAATCAATGGGCGCAAAAATACTGGAAAAATGTATTGAGGTGGGCGGCACCATCACCGGTGAACATGGCGTTGGGCTGGAGAAAATCCGGCAAATGCCTATGCAATTCAGCGATGATGAGATCAGTCAGTTTCACAGCATTAAAGCAGCCCTGGACCCTGACAATCTTCTTAATCCCGGGAAAAATATTCCATTACTCAAGCATTGTCAGGAATACCGGGCACTGGCTAAAAATCTGCAGCCCAATCAATTGCTCATTCAGCACGAGCCAACAGCATAAGCAGGGAATACGACGCGACTAACATGCAAGACAATGCCCACATATTGCAGGATCAGGTGCAGCAAGCCATCACCGAGCAACAAGCACTTTGTATTCAAGGCGGCAACAGCAAGGCCTTCTATGGCTTTGCGGTGCAGGCAGACCTACTGGACACCTCGGGTCATAGCGGCATCATAGAATACGAACCCACCGAACTGGTATTACGTGCAAGAGCCGGAACGCCCCTGATCGAGATAAATTCAGCATTAAAGCAACATCAACAAATGCTTGCCTGCGAACCTCCCTGTTTTTCGCAAAGCGCAACACTGGGTGGCGCGGTGGCAGCAGGGTTGTCTGGTCCTTCCAGGCCATATCGGGCGAGCATCCAGGATAGCGTGCTTGGCTGCACTATCCTCAATGGCCAGGCGCAGATACTTGGTTTTGGGGGTAAGGTCATGAAGAATGTCGCCGGTTATGATGTGTCTCGACTGATGGCAGGTTCTTTGGGCTGCCTTGGCGTTATTCTGGATGTCACGCTGAAAGTCATTCCATCAGCCAGGGCTGAAAAAAGTTTTGTTTTTACTATCGAGCCCGGGAACAGCCCTGCCTTTATCAATGATCTGCGCAAGCGCGGCCTGCCTGTAAGCGCAACCTGCCAGCTGTGCGCGCAGCTAATGGTGAGATTTTCAGCAGGCAATACGGAGATAGCCGAATTGGAAAACAGGCTCAAGGAACATTACAGCTTTATTGAATGGCGTGAATCCCAGGACCACCAGTTCTGGGAACAACTGCGCGAGCATGATCATCCATTTTTTGACCAGGCCTCAACGCTGTGGCGTTTATCATTGCCCGCAGATGCCGATATCTATGGCCTGGCAGATAAGCCGGAAGATGTTTTATCAGAGTGGGGAGGAAGTCTGCACTGGCTTAAAACCACCAAAAGCGCAGATGAGATCTTCAATCATGCCAGTGTCAATAATGGACAAGCTACCTTGTTTCGGTATCCGGCAGCACAGCAGCCAGCCACTATTTTTCAGCCATTAGCGCCAGCCCTTGAACAGTGGCACAAAAGCCTTAAAGCCGCTTTTGACCCATTGGGCATTTTTAATCCCGGCAAAATGTATACACAAGACTAAATACTCACTATGCAAACCAATCTTCCAAATAGTCTGCTGGACACCCCTGTTGGAAAGGAAGCTGACAGGATTTTACGCTCCTGTGTACATTGCGGTTTTTGTACAGCGACCTGTCCCACATACCTTGAAACCGGCAATGAACTGGACAGTCCAAGAGGGCGCATCTATCTGGTGAAAGAACTGCTCGAGTCCGGTAAGGCAAGCAGCATAACGCGCACCCATCTCGATCGCTGCCTGAGTTGTCAGGCATGTGAAACCACCTGCCCATCAAATGTTGAATATCATCAATTGCTCAACTTTGGTCGTTCAGCAATGCAGACGGCAAGCCCGGAATCCTGGTTCGTCAAAAGCAAAAGGGTGTTAATACTGGGGGTGCTGGGTTCAAAAAACTTATTTGGTTTACTGCTCTGGCTTGGCAGTGTTTTCCGCTTTGCCCTGCCAAAGTCACTTGCACGGCAATTACCGGATAAAAGTAAACGTCCTGTTACCCGAAAAGATTCCGATCCCTTAAAACGGCACGTTGTTCTGCTCGACGGTTGCGTGCAGGGCAGTCTTTCCCCGAACACCAATCTCGCCACTGCCAGAGTTCTTGAGAAGCTTGGCATAGACACGATCACTATCCGCAGGGAAAGTTGTTGCGGGGCAATGCATTTTCATACCAACAGCCAGGCAGAAGGTCTGGCCAGTGCGAAACATCTGACAGACCAACTGTTTCAGGCACTGGAATCTGGAGCTGAAGCAATAATTTCAACCGCCAGTGGCTGCGGTAATTTTATTAAAGACTATCCCGGGATATTTTTAGACGATGAAAAATACAGGGTAAAAGCGACTCGAGTTGCAGACGCCACCAGGGACATCAGTGAACTTCTTGCTGGCGAGGATCTTAGTGTACTTCAAACAGCCACAGGACAGACTCTGGCCTTCCATAGTCCCTGCACCTTGCAGCATGGTCAGAAACTGGCAGGGTTGCCAGAAAAAATACTTGAACAGCTCGGGTATAACATACCGGTGATCAACAATGCCCACTTGTGTTGTGGGTCAGCGGGAACGTACTCGCTGTTTCAGCCTTTAATGGCCACCAAATTACGTGACAATAAGTTGCATGCACTGGCACAAATAAGTACTGAGAGCATAGCCACTGCCAACATAGGCTGTCAGTGTCATTTGACTGGCGGGACAGAAAAGAGGGTACGTCACTGGATTGAGTATTTGGCAGACAGCTGCTTGCCAGCAGATTAATTAGTTCACTCGAATAACTTCTATATTTCGTTCAACCAGGATAAGCCAGCGATCGCCTTGCTGTTTAAACCTGAGCTGTTTGTGCGTGTCATCAGCATAGCTACCCCGAGTGTACTGCAACCAGAATTCAACCGTTGCTTCGGTTTCCGAGCTATCAATATATTCGAGCCTGTCAAAACTCAGATTTATTCCTGTCACGCCCAGTATTCGGTCACGCCGCTGCTCCAACCACAATTCATAAGAATCCTCATAAGAAGGAACAAACTCCTGATGATAAGCGGCAAGATAATCTACGAAACGTCCTTCTTGCCACGCTGCAACCCAGTCATTGATGCTTGTTTCGATAGTTGTAGTGATAGCCGAACTTTCTGTGGTATCGCCAGCTTCTTCAGTGCTAATTGAGGTTTGACTTTCCACAATAACCGCGTTTTGGGTTAGCCCTGCTGCTGCGGTATCGTTTTCTGCGGCTGGCTCAGTTTCGGGCAATTCCTGAGCCACTGTTTGCGGGTTGTTTACAGAATTTAATGGCACATTATCGGGGGCCGCCGAAGTCGCGCCTGGAGCAATAGTGGCGATTGCAGAGCTTGCTGCGGGAAGCTCTCCAGTGCCATCATCTGCTGTACTGTTATTTCCGACAGCATTTACTCCACTTATGGTTATCGTCTCGCTGGTTTCTTCCGGGGAATCTAAATCAGCAACGACTGCAGTATTTTTCTGATCGCCAACCAGATTAGCAGAGAGATTCAGGGAAGTGGTCGGCGCTGTGCTGACGGGATTCCTGGCAACCTCGTCCAGATACAAAGGAGCATCAATAGCCAATATTTCTGTAACCTTGTTATTCACCGTATCGCTTTCACCTGATAGCACAAACGCAAGTACCATGGTGGTGATAATAACGACTGTGGAGAGGGCAACTTTAAAATACAGCGGTCCGCGAGCAACCGGAGTAGCAGTAGATGCTCTCTTGAGGCTTTCATCCAGCTCCCTGGTATGAGACTCATTAATAGCAGGTGGTTCCGTAGTCTCTGAAACTTCTGGCGGCGGCAACACAGTGTCATGCATTATGACAGTCTCTGTAATAGCTGCAGAAGTGGGCCTTTCTTTCTGCTTGTGTTCCTGTCCCTCCACCTCTGAGTGGCGGTCCTGAGTTTGAGCGTTTTCAGCTATATCAGCTATATCAGGTGCAGCAAGTGCTGCTGATTCATCATCAGATACCGCTTCCGGTTCGGTTTCAGGAAGTAACGATAAATTCTTTAAAAAATCAGGTTCTTCGCGAGGCGGTTTAGTGACTCGTGACCCGTTAACACTTAATTTTTCAGGTTTCGCAGGTGTTTGCGATGCAGTGCCATATTCGACGGTGTCGACTGTTTTCTTTTTATTGGTTATCACTGGAATAGTGCTTTTCTGACAAACTTTTTCAGGGCGAAAGAAATTATCCAGTAATTCTGCTGTTTTACCTGGCAAGCCTTTGCTACGTATAAACAGATCAGTCAGCTCCTTGTTGGTCATGTCTCTACCGGTAATCCCATAGGCATTCTTGTAACTGGTATAAAAATCATCCAGATCGACCCGAGACATGGGTGGCAGTGTAAAGCTTTGATTTAGATACTGGGTCACAGAGCGCAGGGCAGGGTCATCAAACAATTCATCCAGTTTACTTGTGCCAACGATAATTTGTGATACCAGCGTAGATGAATGATCATGTATGTTGTTCAGCAGCCTGATGAGAATGAAGAGATCCTTACTGATCTTTTCAGCATCGTTATAAATGATCACCAGCTTATGGGTGGCTGAAGTTTCCTGAAGATAACGCGTAAGTGCCCGGTTAAAATCCTTGTTTTTATCGAGCCCCAGAGCGCTTTGAATGAACTGGAAAAGATAATCTGAAGATTCAGGGGGCTGTTCAAAGTAAATGACTTCCTGGCCCTTGGCCTGCAGTTCCTCGATCAGTTTAAGGCAAAAACTGGACTTGCCTGCCCCATCAGGGCCAACCACCTTGATTATGCCTTCGTTGATATCAAGCGCAGTGTGAATCCCCTGAAAAATGCCAAGGTAAGGGCCGATTTTGAAATAATTTCCGGGGGGCAACGCCATTAATTGATTATGCTTAATATATCGCGTCGGGGGAAGAAAAGACTCCTCGACAAGACTACAGGGGAGGACCGCAATGGACCCCTTATATCAACGTTGTATTCTATTAAATATCGAGAAAATATACAGCCAGAAAAGTAAGCAAACTGGCAACAACAGCGGTTATACCCAGAGCAAGCCAACCCGGGCTGTTTTTTCTGGTATCGTTGGAAAAGTTCTTCTTGATACGGGCATCTTCAGTATCCAGGACGGCTCTTTGCACATGCGCATTATTAATCTTGGTATCTCCGCGGCCATAAGCAACCAGCAGGGATTTGTGGCACAGAATATTAATCAGTCGCGGAATACCGGCACTCGCTTCAGCGAGCGCCTGAATAGCCTTTGAATTGAACAGGTTGACACCGGGAAAGCCTGATCGATTCAGACGATGGTTGATATAGCTGTTAACTTCTTCCAGGGTCAGTGTTGGCAGTGTGTAGGAAAAGGTGATTCGTTGCCTCAACTGGCGCAGGGAATCACGTGCCAGAACATCATTCAATTCCGGCTGACCAAATAACACGACCTGAAGAAGCTTTTCAGTTTCTGTCTCAAGATTGGTCAACAGGCGCAGTACCTCAATACTTTCTTCCGGCATCGCCTGGGCTTCGTCCAGCAGGAATACCACCTGCTTTTCGGAATTCTTGATTGCCATCAATTTCTTGTTAATTTCACCCAGTACATGATGGCGGCCTTTTTCATGCTCAACATCCAGACCCAGCTCTTCAGCCAGGGCCAGCAGAAGGCCATCCGGAGTCAGGAAAGGATTGGGGATATAGGCGGTAACAAAATCATCACTTACCGTATTTAGCAAACGGCGACAAAGCAGGGTTTTCCCTGTTCCCACCTCACCAGTGATCATGATAAAACCTTCACCACTTTCCAGGGCAAGCTGTACAACTTCCAGCGCCTGGTGATGACCGTCCAGATCGAGAAAAAAATCTGTGTTAGGGGTCAGGGTAAAAGGCAGCTCACGCATGCCAAAAAATTCAAGATACATCTTGTTTAATAACTTCCTGTATCTGCGACAGGTTCATTGTAATCCTGCCAGGAAAACGAGGCGAAGAATAAATCACCATCACGGTCTTTTCAATAAAACACTTGCTTATTAAGTGGCAAACACTATGCTGGTTGCGCATTCTGCTCACAATAGGAAAAATTCCTGTTATTCAACATATTACGGGAGTTAGCACGAAAAGAGTACAGGTGAATTACTGCTAAAAATATGGCTAAAAGTCTTGGAAAAAGTATGGGTAAAAAAATAAGTAAAAGTAGGGGAGATAGTTATGTCTTTTCTGGATAAATCGGCAATGGTAACACGCGAGCAATCGCTGCCGGGACGAGAACAGAAATTAACGGTACCTGCATCTCATATTGTGACAGGAAATCCCTTGCAGGAGCCGTTTGCGCAACACCTGTCACGAATTGTGTTGGGGATGGGCTGCTTCTGGGGCGCAGAAAGACGATTCTGGGAGCTTGCGGGCGTGTATTCGACTGCTGTCGGCTATGCCGGGGGCTATACCCCGAATCCCACCTATCAGGAAGTGTGTAGTGGTCAGACTGGTCACAGCGAGGTCGTACTGGTGGTTTTTGACCCGGCACAAGTGAGTTTGGCGTCATTGCTGAAAACTTTCTGGGAATCCCATGATCCAACCCAGGGGATGCGTCAAGGCAATGATCGGGGCTCGCAGTATCGATCATGTGTCTATACTTTTGATGATGCGCAGTTAAGGGATGTAATAGAGAGCAGGAACAACTATCAGACAGCCCTGGAACAGGCTGGTTTTGGATCTGTGACTACAGAAATCAAGGCACTTGATGAGTTTTATTATGCCGAGGAATATCATCAGCAGTATCTGGCAAAAAACCCCCAGGGTTATTGTGGCCTGGCCGGCACAGGTGTCAGCTGTGCCTGAAAATCCGGGTCAACATCTACTTGCACATTTAAGATAATATAAGCCCATGTCCAATGCCATAGCCGAAAAACTTGTTGTAGCCATTTCCTCCCGGGCTCTGTTCAACCTGGATGACAGTCACGAAATCTATGTCAAGGAGGGCGTGGAGGCGTATCGTCAGTATCAGATAGATCGGGAGGATGAAATCCTTGAGCCAGGCGATGCCTTCAGCCTGGTAAAAAAACTCCTGAACCTGAATACGCTCATCGGTAAATCGCGGGTAGAAGTCATTTTGTTGTCGAGAAACTCAGCTGATACCGGCTTGCGTATCTTTAACTCCATAGAACAGCACAAGCTCGATATTCAAAAAGCGGCTTTTTGCGGTGGCTCCAGCCCTTATCGCTATATCAGCGCTTTTAACTCTCATCTGTTTCTATCCACAGATGGCCAGGATGTTCGACAGGCGCTGGAAAATGGCATAGCGGCAGCAACGATTCTCAATTCCAAGCAAGCCAATATGGATGACTACAAGCTGCGTTTTGCTTTTGACGGTGATGCCGTGTTGTTCTCTGACGAAGCAGAAAAAATTTATAAAACCCGTGGCCTGGAGGAGTTCGCCCGCAGTGAGAGAGCGGCGGCAAAAGAGCCTCTGAGTGGCGGGCCGTTCAAGAAGTTCCTGTCTGCATTGCATATGTTGCAACAGGAATTCGGTCTTGATAATTCACCGATCCGCACTTGCCTGGTAACAGCAAGGGCCGCGCCTGCCCACGAACGGGTTGTCAGAACACTGCGTCAGTGGAATATCAATATTGATGAGTCACTGTTTCTTGGTGGTCAGGATAAGGGGGCTTTTCTGCAGGCCTATGACGCTGATGTGTTCTTTGATGATCAGCAGGGCCATTGTGAGTCAGCGCGCGAACATGTTGCTACAGGCCACGTCCCTCATGGTATTGCCAACGTAATCGCTGACAAATCCTGATCTGGATAATCAAGTCCAATGCATCACGTCTAATGCAGGATAGTAAAGTAAACTCCCAACGCCATCAGGGCGGTAATCAATATTCCCCGCATAATCTTGTCCGGAAACAGTGAACCCACGTGTGTACCCAGGTAGATACCAGGTAACGAGCCGGCAAGCAGAGAAAACAGCAAGATGAGATCCACCAGGTCATTGAACAGATAACCCAGGCCGGCCACCAGTGTCAGGGGAACAGCGTGGGCTATATCAGTTCCAACCACAGATGTTGCTTTCCAGCCCGGATAAAACAGGAACAATATGGCGGCCCCGATTGCGCCAGCACCCACAGAGGTCAGGGTTACGCAAACCCCGAGCACCATGCCCAGCAAAACAGTCATTATCAGGGTCCTCCGGTGCTCAAGCCTTTCCCCTGAAGATTGACCGGAAAGCCGGGCAGGCAGCAAACGGTACTGAATCTGCTTTTGAAAGGTAATAACCATGGAGGTGAGTATCAACATGCCCCCCAGAAAAGCCGTCATCACGTTTTCATAGTCTTCTGAAGCACGCAGTTCGTCGTCTATGACAAAAAGAGAAATCCCTATGGAAACCGGAATACTGCCTGCAGCCAGCAGTGCCATAACCTGCCAGTTAATGTTCTTCTTGCGCTGATGAAAGTAAATACCGCTAGCTTTGGTTAAAGCGGCATAAAGCAGATCAGTGCCGATTGCCACTGGTGCTGGATAGCCCATTAATAACAAAATAGGGGTCATCAGAGAGCCCCCCCCCACACCGGTCAGGCCAATGGCGAAGCCCACCAGAGCGCCGGAAAAGACCAGAATAAAAAAGTCTGCCATTGTTTGTACTGCACGCCTGAATCAGTAAAAAAGGAGGACACTGTAGAGGAAAAGCTATATTCATAATAATAATATTTTGCTATATTTTTATAACTTTTTATTATAACTGTTGGTGGCACCCCGCTTTATGAAAATTCAGCAACTACGCTATGCTCTGGAAGTTGCCCGCGCCGATTGTAATATTAGTCGTGCCGCGCAAAGTCTTTACACATCCCAGCCCGGAATCAGCAAGCAGATTCGCGCCCTGGAGCTCGAACTCGGCACTGATATTTTTGTAAGAAATGGCAAGCATCTGAGCAACCTGACTCCGGCAGGACACAAAATCATTGAAATGGCAGGCGAGGTCCTGCAAAAAGTGCATGCTATTCAATCAGTAGCGCAGGAATATACAGCGCAGGACAAAGGCAGTCTTGAAATCGCCACCACACATACCCAGTCACGCTATATTCTTCCAGAAGTTATCAAAGGCTTTATCAAACGTTATTCGGAAGTCAGTCTGCACATGCACCAGGGTTCACCCATGCAGATTTCACAACTGGCAGCAGACGGTACGGCGGATTTTGCTATCGCCACTGAAGCCCTTGAGCTCTTCAGCAACCTCGTCATGATGCCCTGTTTCAAGTGGAACCGCTGCATTCTGGTACCTAAAGACCATCCCCTGTGCCAGGAAAGCCGATTAAGCCTCGAGCAAATTGCTGCGTATCCCCTGGTGACCTATGTCTATGGATTTACCGGCAGGTCAAAGCTGGATGATGCATTTCGCAGACAAAACCTGGAACCCAAAGTCGTCTTTACGGCAGTTGATGCAGACGTGATAAAGACCTATGTTCGACTGGGTCTGGGGATCGGTATTGTGGCGAGTATGGCTATCGAGGAGCGGGATAATGATCTGGTGGCTCTTGATGCAAGTCATCTGTTTGACTATAGCACCACCAGCATAGGGTTTCGGCGTGAGAGCTATATGCGAACCTATATGTATGACTTTATCGAAATGTTTGCTCCACACCTGGGACGCGAGAAAGTTGAACAGGCAATCCTTTTGCAAGGCAAACCAGCGGGGGAAAATCTGTTTGCGGATCTGGATATTCCGGTTATCTAACAGGGTGGTACTAAACCGGATCAATCAGAAGTTTTGGCTATCAGATTACCCTGATGCAGACCGCATTCTTTCGCCGTTGCTTCTTCCCACCACCAGCGGCCTTCACGTTCATGCTGGTTAGGCCTGACAGCCCGTGTGCAGGGCTCGCAGCCAATGCTTATGTAACCACGATCATGCAAGGCATTATAGGGAACATCAAACATACGGATATATTGCCAGACCTGTTCCGAAGTCCAGTTGGCCAGGGGATTGAATTTGCTTAGTACTTTCTCATTGGAGGAAAAGGCATTATCGGCTTCAAGCACCGGAACTTCATTTCGAGTATCAGGGCTTTGATCGCGTCGCTGCCCGGTTATCCAGGCATCTAGAGAAGCCAGTTTGCGCCTGAGAGGCTCGATTTTACGGATACCGCAGCATTCGTGGTGATCGCCTTCATAAAAGCTGAACAGGCCTTTGCTTGACACAAAAGCCTCCAGTTTCTCTTTATCCGGGAACATGATCTCTATATTGATATGGTAATGTTTGCGGACTTTTTCAATAAACTCATAGGTTTCAGGGTGCAAACGTCCGGTATCAAGGGTAAAAACCTGCACTGTCTTGCCCAGTTTTTTAGCCGCCTTTGTTGCCATATCAATGAGCACAACATCCTCAGCCCCGCTAAAAGATATCGCGATACGGTCGAATTGTTGCAAAGCAAAATTAATAATATCTCTGGGTTCCTTGTCCGCATACTCACAAGCCAGTTCGTTAATTTTGTCAGTAGGTAAAGGCATTTGTAGTAGTTACCACGCTAGTTTAAAAAAGTCGCCATTGTACAATGTGGCGATACTACTTGAAATCGCAATTTTTACAATCACTTAGCTAACAAACCTTAACTTTTTCTTAAACATGGTTCCACGTGAAAAAAACCATAAAAATTAATGACTTAGCAACGAAAAATAAGGATTATGCTCAAAGTATAGTGTTATTTGCTGACAAGACCACTACATGTAGTGTTTGTCACTTAAAAAAAGCAAGGCCGTGCCGATTGCATGAATTCGGTGAAACAGAGAGAATGGCGTTTTTCATTTTCACCGTCTCAATTCATTCGCAATTGATCAAATAACATAAGGAGTTTTCATTGGAAATAGCCTGCCTGGATCTGGAAGGGGTCCTTATTCCTGAAATCTGGATAGCATTTGCCGAAAAAACCGGCATCGAGGCGCTTCGTGCCACTACCCGGGACATACCCGATTACGATCAGTTGATGCAACAGCGCCTGCGTCTGCTTGCCCGGCACAAGCTGGGTTATCAGGAAATCCAGGAAGTGATTACCACCCTTGAACCCCTTGAAGGAGCCGTCGAATTCATTAACTGGCTCAAGGAACGCTTTCAGGTGGTCATTCTGTCAGATACCTTCTACGAATTTTCGCAGCCGCTCATGCGTCATCTGGGGTTTCCGACCCTGCTTTGCCACAGACTCGACATTGGTCCAGACGGACGCGTAGAAGACTATAAAATCCGTCAAAAAGATCCAAAGCGCCAGTCCGTCAAGGCTTTCCATGGACTTAACTATCGCGTCATTGCTGCCGGCGATTCCTACAATGACACTACTATGCTTGCAGAAGCCGATCAGGGCATACTGTTCATGGCGCCTGACAACGTAGTGGAAGAGTTTCCCCAGTTCCCTGCGGTGTTTTCCTATACAGACCTGAAAAAGGAATTTATCAAGGCCAGTGAGCGAAACCTAGAGCTCTGAGCCAGAGTTAAGATGCACTGCGAGCCCGCGTAGCATCTTCGCGGTGGCGCCCCAGATGTAATAGTCTTTATGCTGAAGATAATAAAAGTCGCGGCGTATACCGCCTTTTTCCAGAAAATCCATTTGGTAACAGGATAGGTCGTTAGCCAGCGACAGGGGGATGGAAAAGATTTCCTCCACCTCGGCGGGGTTTGCTGTCAGTACAGGCAAGCGTTCCACCACGCCAACCACCGGAGCAATGGCAAAG
The DNA here is from genome assembly GCA_030427065.1 of Gammaproteobacteria bacterium. Lineage (GTDB taxonomy): Bacteria > Pseudomonadota > Gammaproteobacteria > Pseudomonadales > Pseudohongiellaceae > Eutrophocola. Next base: position 102,368 of record JAUHWU010000001.1, read on the forward strand.
CCGGAGGGCAGGGTAGTCGTTTCCAGTATCCCCAGAATTTCTATCCCATTTTCCTGAAGGTCAATTTCTTCGCGTGCTTCTCGTAGCGCAGTATAAACCGGATCGGTGTCGGACTCGTCCACGGTACCGCCTGGAAAGCTGATTTGCCCGGCATGATTTGCCAACGTGCGACAGCGGCGAGTCAGAATTATTTCGGGTTCGTAAATTCCCTGATATACAAGAATCAACACTGCCGCCAAACGGTGTCTGTCACGGTATTGCTCAAGAGTATGATCACTTCCTAGATCAAAGGTCAGGCGTTTCAGTTCGGCGATGGATAATACTGTCATGGCAAGTATTTTGTTCCTGTGAAACCGGGAGTGCCCGCAGGTCAGAAATCAGTGCTTAGTGCATCCATGAAAAGATTAATTTTATCGAGGCTTTCCTGGTACTCCTGTTCGCCTACAGAGTCTGCAACGACGCCACCTCCCCCCCAACAATGTATCTTTTCATCTTCCTTGACCAGAGTACGAATGCAAATATTACTGTCCATGTTGCCGGAGAAATCAATCCAGGAAAAAGCGCCGCAATAAACCGAACGCATAACACTTTCAAGTTCATTGATGATTTCCATGGCACGAATTTTTGGGGTGCCGGTAATCGAGCCACCGGGGAAACCTGCCTTTAACAGCGTAAAGACATCATCAACCTCTGTCAGGGTCCCGGTAATCGTGCTGACCAGATGATGAACATTGGTAAAACTTTGTGTCTCAAAAAGATCAGATACTTTTATGCTGCCAGTTTCACAGATCCTGCCAAGATCATTGCGCAACAGATCAACAATCATAAGGTTTTCAGCTTTGTCCTTGAGGCTGCTTTCCAGGTCTTCACGGTTTAGCAAATCAGTTGCAGCATCCTTGCTCCTGGGGCGCGTCCCTTTAATAGGCTGCGTCATCACCTGGCGGTTTTTTACCTGAATGAATCTCTCCGGCGAAAACGACATAACGGCCTGATTATCATCTTCCATAAACGCTGCAAAAGGCGCTTTGGCAATGGTCTGAAGCCGTGTGAACGCAGTATAGGGATCCCCTGAACAGGAGGCGGTGAAGCGCTGGGTAAGGTTAACCTGATAACAATCGCCTGCAAGAATGTAATCGATTACCCGCTGATAGGCTGCCTGATATTCATCACGGGAAAAGTTTGAGATGAATTCTCCGACTAGAGAAAAAGTCCCTGACGGGGTTTCGCAATTTTTCTCCAGTGCCGCAAGCACGGCTGTGCGGGTGGCCTGCGGACAGCTTTCCCGAATCACAAGGTGCGTTAACTGCTTGAGATGATCAATGACAATGACCCAGGAGTAAATTCCAATCAGCATATCCGGCAAATTAATGTCACGGGATCGATCGTCATTAATCGGAATCCATGGGTGCAATAATTCATAGCCAAAATAACCAATGGCGCCACCGGTAAAAGGCAGATCCTCAGTACGCCGGGTTTTACTTTCCAGGGGAAATTCCTGACAAAGTACGTCAAGGGGGTTGCCGGTACTCGTGACGCTTTCTTTTCCGGGCTCTTCAATTAACGTGGTTTCTCCACGTGTGCGCAATACCTTGTCAGGGGCCGCACTGATATATTCAAAACGACTGTCTTTTCTCTCCCTGTCATCGCCGCTAGCCAGCAGGACAGGAAGAGGGAGATGCCGGATTTTTTTGAAAACCGGGTATGGCGTAATTTCGTAGGGCAGGGAAATTACTGAATAATTTTGATCTGGCGCCATTGTCAGGGGGTTTTTTTTCAAGGGCAATTAGTCGGTCTGGGCAAGCCGGCAATTTTACAGGCAATCAGGGCCGGATACTCTGGAAAAAGCCTCATCAGATAGAGGCTGCTGCCTTTTTCTGGACCATAATGTTCCTTCATCTGCTTGACCAGAATTCTCATCATCGGTGACAGGTCATGTTGGGCATAAAATTCTCTTAGCAGGGTAATTACTTCCCAATGCTCATCAGAAAGAGCTATTTGTTCCCTTGCCGCTATTGCGACGGCCACCTCAACTGTCCAATCAGCAAGATTGACAAGATAGCCCTGTTTATCCAGAGCGATTCGCTTGCCGGCAAGTTCAAGTTCGTCAGGCATAGTGCAACTATTCCAGTCTCAGCCCCAGCTAATAACTTTCTCGTATTCAAGTGAAAGTGAAACGAAACCTGGCCAGTCAATTGGCTCAAAAAAGGGCAGCATTCTGTCAGAAATACCCCGGGCTGCCAAATCATTGACCATGGCATATTTTTTAATATCAGGGGCTACGCTGTTCCAGAGAGTTTTATTTTTCTTACTATCCAAAGCGGCATATACCCCGTCTTCAATTAACAAGACGGCATCTTCTTCACTGAGCAGTGACAGACAACGTTCCAGGGTTTCATTATTCTTGTTGATAGTGTGCAGAATCATCAAAACACCATTACCTGATCAGCGCCAGCAATCAATCTTTTTATATCATCGCTTGTAACTACTTCAACGGCTTCGACGAACCCGGCCGGATCAAGATCATGTTTATCCACAGATTCCTGGTGCACCATAACCCGGTTAACCTCATAAAGCTTGAGCGCCGTGATGATCTTGCCAATATTTTTCATCTCTCCGGCATCAGTCTGCTGGCCCTTCAGAAGTTGCATCACTCCTGCGTCCATAAAGACTATTGAAACTTTCTGCTCAAAAGCTGCGGCAGTCAGTGCAAGGTCCAGGGCTGCACGCGCCTGGTGGCTGCCATAGGGAGACGAACGGGCTATGATGAGATAGGAGTGGGCGGTATGAGTTTGAGGGGAAGAGGGCACGGGTATTAGCCTACATCACAAAACTGACTACGCGATCTGACTGCCCGCAGGCATCAATCAACTGCCCGAGCCCGCTAACGGAAAAACCAGCCAACAGACTCTCCACATTTTTTTCATAGCGATCAGCTTCGGCTTTATCAATAATGCCGCGTTTAAGTGCAGAAGCGGCGCAGACCACTGCATCGATTTCATGTTTTTTGATCAGTGCCTGCCATAGCCCGGGGATATCGATTTCATCCTGCGGTGGTACACAAAGGGAAGAGCCATTGCTGGCACCATCCTGGTAAAAAAACAAACGGACTATTTCATGACCACAATCAAGCGCAGCTTCAGTAAAGCGAAGAGCTGAGAGCGAGGCATTTGCAGACCAGGGCGCACCATGGATAACTATGGAAAATTTCATTGGTCGAAGAGTTTAGCGGCTATACGCTACTACTGGCTATAACAAAAATTCTTGAATTTAATGTCATGTAAGTGAACGTATTAAATTAATCATCGATATCTGGCGATAAAAAGCCCTGCGTGAGAGGCAGGGCTTTTCGGTGGTTGTGAAACGTCTAAATAACTTTTACCGGACTTTTTCAGTCCCTGCTACCTGACAATACCGCCAGCAAATGCAGCAGATGGACGAAAATATTGTAGATATTCAGATACAGGCCCACGGTAGCGCGAATATAGTTTGTTTCACCACCATGAATGATTCTGCTGGTATCAAACAGAATCAAAGCGGACATGATCATGATGACTGCTGAAGAAATCGCCAGAGAAAGGGCTGGAATTTGCAGAAATAAATTGGCCAGCATAGCAACGACGACAACAATCAAACCGGTAAAAAGGAAACCCCGCATAAAGCTGAAATCCTTACGCGTGGTCAGTGCATAACCTGACAGGGTAAGGAAGATCAGGCCGGTTCCACCCATGGCCTGCATTATCAACATTGGTCCATTGGCGAAGGCTGCTACATAATAATTGAGCATGGGCCCCAGAGAGGCACCAAGACAGCCCGTAAAGGCAAAGATAGCAATGAGGCCCGTGGAAGAGTCTGCGGACTTGTGTACCCAGAATAAAAGGCCAAAACTGACCAGCATGAGAATAAGAGCTGCACCCTGGGGAATATTCATGGCCATGGAAATGCCTGCCGTTACGGCACTGAAAAGCAGGGTCATGGAAAGCAGCAAATAGGTATTCTTTAATACCTTGTTTGTGGCAAGGATGGCCTCCTGACTTTTGTAGCCAGCACCAATCTGGTTGTGTGCCCTGTAACCATAATCACTCATTTTTTAACTCCGTAAATAGTAGGATATTGACTTGATTCATTTACTTAAAATGGGGATACATCCCCAAAAATCAATGGATTCATCATACTTAGACCGGGTTTAAAAGCAAGAAGTTTCAAGTTAGTAGATAATCGTTTTTTTCAGCCAGTTTCTGGTTGACTGAAACAATGATTAAGGTAAGATTCACCCCTTTCGCGGAGGGGTGGCAGAGCGGTTGAATGCACCGGTCTTGAAAACCGGCATAGGTTAATAGCCTATCGAGAGTTCGAATCTCTCCTCCTCCGCCATAAATACAAAACCCGGCTTTTGAGCCGGGTTTTTTATTGCGTTGTATTTTTTATGGGCTATCTTATGGACTACCCAACACACTTACTGGTTTCTCAGCGCCAGGGAGACATCGCCTTCCTGCAAGCTCAGCATATCGAGCAGTATTTTCCCGCTCTCAAGTAGATAAGGGTCGGCATCCTCGTCATCTTCACTGATGAGCTCGTCAGGCACCACTGGATCGATTCCTGCCAAATTCGCAATGACTTTCTCTTCATCATCAGCACCTTCGTCCATTGCGTCAACGGATTCAAACGGTTCCTGGCCCTTGGCAAGACGCCGTGTATTCGTAATCTGTAAGCGCCACTGATCAGATTCTTCACGCTCGGCAATTAAATCCGCTTCATTAAGAGTCAGTTGATTTTTCTCCTTATTTTCCAGGGCTCGTGTTATTTGAGCCTCAATGAAAGTGAAGTCCGGATCAGACATACGACGATTTTCATGGGCGGTGTTTAATGCCGGCAATATGGCTTTCAGGTCGGAATAGGGGCGGTAGTAATTTGGATCGATAGTATCCCAGGGCAGGGCCGTGGGTAATGCGCTTTCGCCAATACCATCAGCTGTGTCATAGAGATCAGGCATCATAATATCCGGCATCACGCCCTTATGCTGAGTGCTCTCGCCTGAAATACGATAAAACTTGGCTCGGGTAATCTTCATCTGACCTTCACCCAGCGGTATCAATTCCTGGACCGTGCCCTTGCCAAAAGTCTGACTGCCAAGCACTATGCCGCGCTGGTAATCCTGAATAGCGCCAGCAAAAATCTCTGAAGCTGATGCGCTGAGTCGATTCACCAGCACTGCTAAAGGACCGTCATAAACCAGCTCAGGATCCGAATCACCCTGGACAATGTTGTTACCATCAGCATCGCGCACCTGCACTGTAGGCCCGCGGCGAATAAACAAGCCAACAAGCGAGTTGGCTTCGGACAATGAACCACCGCCATTACGGCGCAGATCAACAACGACGCCTTCGACACCTTCTGCTTTTAATTCTTCCAGAAGATTGCGCACATCGCGGGTGCTGCTGCGATAATTGGGATCACGGCGCTGAAGAGCTTCAAAGTCTATATAGAAAGTAGGGAGCTCAATGACGCCAATCTTGTGGGTTTCTCCACCATACTGGACTTCTACTATTTCTTTCTTCGCAGACTGATCTTCCAGTTTTACTGTATCGCGGGTAATCCTGATTTCCTTGCGTTCGAGAGATGAACCTGATGGCAATACCGAAAGGCGCACCACAGAGCCTTTTTCACCGCGGATCAGTTGCACAACATCATCAACGCGCCATCCCAGTACATCAACATAAGGCATATCGCCCTGGGCAACACCGACGATTCGATCAGACGGCTGCAGTTCTCCTGCCAGATCAGCTGGGCCACCACTGACAATACTGACCACTTTTGTGTATTCGTCTTCCGTGGTGAGTACAGCCCCGATGCCCTCAAGTGACAGACGCATGCTCATATTGAAATTTTCAGCGGCTCTGGGGGCGTAATACTGGGTATGCGGATCGACCGTCATGGTCATGGCATCCATATAGCGCTGGTAAACGTCCAGACCATTGGTTTTGAGTACCTGGCTTAACTGGGAACGATAGCGTTTGCTCAGTTCTTCGCGAATATCTGGTATGGTTTTATCTTTCTCATCCAGCTTCATCGACAATACACTGCTTTTGATTCGCTTGCGCCATAAGTCAGTCAGTTCAGCTTCGTCTGCAGGCCAGGGGGCTTCGGAACGATCAACGATAATGAACTCGTCAACGGTGAAATCAAACTCAGTCGGATCTTCCTCAATACGCTTGAGGCTATAGACAAGTCTGTCCATCAGCCTTTCGCGGTAACGATTAAATATCAGATAGCCAAAATCAACATTGCCTGCCTGCAAGAGGTCATCCAGTTGCGTACGGTACTGTTCAAACTCATTGATATCGGCCTGGGTAAAGTAGATTCGTGTGCCATCCAGCGTCTTTATAAAACTGTCCAGCATCTCACTGGAAAACTCATCATTTAAATTAATGTCTGAATAATGGTTTCTGGTTAATTGCCGAATGATGTCCTGGGTGGTCTGGCTATAAGCCGGTTCAGGTTTTAATTCTTCGAAAATCACATCCACATCAAGGGGTATATCCGCGGGCAGGTACAGCGGCTGTTGCGCCTGAACACCACTCAAACCCAGGATAGCGCTGAAAGCGAATATCAGGATGAGTGAAATAGAGCGATTCAATGTGCGATTCTTCATAATACTGCCTTTATAATAGCGACTCTGTGATTCTTTGATTAAACCAGCTATGCGACGGTTGATCTTGAGTGGATCAGGAGCAGGGCGCCTGGCGCCGACCAAACCCTGTGTTTATAAAATTGCCTTACATCTTACTATCTTATGCCTGAATTTTGGCAAAAATATGTATTCTGTCTTCAGTTTGGGTTAAGTGCGGCATATTCAAGGGAATGTACGTAAATATTATCAGTCCGGTTTGATTCTTTTCTTGCGCGCAGAGGCATGGCGTTCGTTAAGCTGGACATCAATGTAACGATCGGTAATAGCGCTGGAACCATGACCTGCGTCATCGCGCACATGTTCCCTGGGCCGATGTTTCACATCTTCCGAAATACCGGTATGACGCAGCCAATGCACAGTGGCAGCGCCAAGGGCTTGAGCTTCCTCAGTAAAACCATCCTTGCGTAAACTGTTTTCTGCGCCATCAAAGCAGGCCTGCACAATGCCACGAATCTGGCGGGTACTGGTGATGCCGCCCTGACCGCGTGCTTTGTGAATCAATGGCGTATATTCACCTGGTGAGGGCAACTCAGGCAGGCCTCTGGCCTGTCGATAACGTTTCAGTGCCTCCAGCATGGAGTCGCTGACCGATATCTGGCGCTCCTTATTGCCTTTACCCACGGTTCTGAACCACCAGTTTCCCTCCAGATCGCGCTCAAAATCGCCCATTTTCGGGGTCCAGCGGTCGGTTTCAACCAGTTCAGATATTCTCAGGTACATACCAAAAAGCGCATTCATGATAAACAGCGTGCGTTCATGGATAGTGTCTTGTTCAGCCATTTTTTCTGCCGTTTCCAGCACGTAACTCCACTGTAACTGGGACAGTCGCCGAATAGCCTTGGCGGACTGGGTTTTTCTCAGGAACTTGCCTTTCTGACGAATTTGAGAGACCGGATTGAATTCAAGATATTCCTCTTGAATCATGAAGTTACAGAAACTACTTAAGACGCCAAAAATACTCTGGATGGCGCTTTGGGAAAGGAAATAGGGGGCTTCTCCAGGGCTTTTCGGGTGCGCGACGTAGGGTCTCCAGTCAGGGTTGGGCACCCTTTCTCCACCCTTAAGTTCATATCTGGAGACATTTTTTTCACCAATCCATGTTTTCGGTGGCTTACTGGCAAACTCTATATAGCTCTCTATATCCTCACGCCTGATGGTTTTCAGTGATTTTCTGGCGATCAGCCAGCACCAGTGCAGGAAATGTTCAATTTCACGGCGATACGTAGAGAAAGTATCCGGGCTGCCACGATAGGAATAGAGAAACTCACTGGCAAGCTGGTAATCCTCGGTAGCATTTTCAGGTTCATCCTCAAGCAGGTGCTTTACCGTGGAGATACGATGCTTGTAAGGATTCGCCATTTCTTCCAGAGTATCGAAAAACGGAACTGGTGGCCTGACAGATGACATTGGGCGCTGACTATCCTTGGTTGATTATTTTTCCTGAAAGCAGGCTCTGGATTGGCAAAATCAAATATAGAATAAACTTTATATAATTTATGTAACTAACTGTATATAAAAATTAAAGCAATATAAATATTTCTATATCTTTCATTCCACTATTTCCGGTAATAAAGATTACCGGAAATAGTGGAGCAGGTCCAGAGATCCCTTTTATCACTGTATACGTAAAATGCAGACCTGCAATAAAAGCCTTTATGAATTAATGACAGCTTGTCAGGATGCTTTGAACCGTCAGGCTCTTGGCTGGCGCATTGTGACAAATTCTTCTGCTGCCGTTGGATGTATACCAATGGTACTGTCCAATTGTGCTTTTGTTACACCACATTGCATTGCTACAGCCAGACCCTGGATGATTTCACCGGCATCGGCGCCCATCATATGCATGCCAAGCACCTTGTCTGTGGCCTTGTCGACAATCAGTTTCATATAGGTTCGCTCGGGATTACCGGACAAGGTGTGTTTGAGATGGCGAAAATCACTTTCATAAACCTCAATTTCGCCATACCTGGCTTTTGCCTGTTCTTCGCTTAACCCTACAGTACCCACGTTCGGATGACTGAATACCGCGGTGGCAATATTATTGTAATCCATTGTTTTATTTGTATTTTTAAACAAATTTGACGACAGAACCATGCCTTCGGCGATGGCCACCGGTGTCAGGGCGATTCTGCCCACAACATCCCCCAGCGCAAAGATTCCCGGTTCTGTGGTCTCAAATTGATCATTTATCGCAATCGCACCACTGGGTTCAAGAGATACCCTGGTATTTTCCAGCCCAAGGTTCTCTGTGTTCGGTTTACGCCCTGTGGCATACAGCACGCAATCTACAGAAAGTGTATTTCCTTCTTTAAATATAACCTTTAACTCATTGTCTTTTCTAACTATTTCTTGAACATTGCTGTTCATCAGCATATTGATATGGCGCTGACTTTCAAGAAACAGCTTTTCACTTAAATCCTTGTCAAAGTGCTTCAGGGGAATGTCTCCCCGATAGGACAAGGTGGTAACAGAGCCCAAGCCGGCAAATATGCCGGCAAATTCAAGGGCTATATAGCCTCCGCCGACTACCAGAATACGTTCGGGAAAAGTTGGCAGATCGAAAATTTCGTTGGAGGTGACAGCCAGTTCGCTACCGGGAAATTCCGGAACAAATGGCCAGCCACCTGTGGCAATGAGTATTTTTTCACTGGTAACCTTTTTGTCGCCAATGGCCACCGTATGCTTATCAAGTAGCCTGGCGCGTCCGTTATATAAAGTAACGCCCGAACCATCCAGTAATTTGTCGTAAATTCCGTTTAATCGACTAATTTCTGCCGTCTTGTTATCCCGGAGAACATTCCAGTCAAATGCTGGAAGATTTCCCTGCCAGCCAAAGCCTTTGCTGTCACTGCAGTCATAGCGAAAATGGGCCGCATAGGAATACAGTTTCTTGGGGACGCAGCCTACATTGACACAGGTGCCGCCCATATAGCGATCTTCAGCAATTGCCACGCGTGCACCATAGCTGGCAGACATGCGGGCCGTTCTGACGCCCCCGGAACCGGCGCCAATTACAAACAAATCAAAATCAAACATCAAAACCCCTTATTTTATGTACATCACAGCTCACTTTGCAGCGCGTAAGGCTAACCTTAATTAAGGGTAATTCCCATAGTACTGTGGCTAAAAATATACCTATTTGTTATGGAAAGGTTTAATATTGAAAAGCGGTCATTTTTTATACACTTTAACCACTATCTAGTGAAATATGTTGGTGAATATCAGAAAGGGATAGAACAATGTCTGATTACAAAGATGATAACCAGGAAGTTTTGAAGGAAATGATGCCGGGTAGTGCCAATCAGCAAACTGATTTAAGACCTTCTCCGGCATTAATAGAAAAGTTCGTTATCCGCTTACCCATGGGACTGCGTAAGAAAATCAAGCATCTATCTGAACAGAACCGTCGTAGTATGAATTCCGAGATCATCATGGTACTGGAGCAGCATATCCAGCAACACCTGATGGATCATACTGAGTTTACGGAAAGCGCCGGAGTCTCTGAGGCCAGTGGCGATGCTGACAAAGACGCTTATGGTTTGGAGAAACCCACCCAAAGTGAGTTGACGAAAAGGCTTGAAAATCTGCCTGAAGAAAAGAAACTGGCTTTACTTGAGCTGTTAGGCTAATTCCCCTGAAGCAGAAAGATTTACACAACCCTAGCTGATACATCTGGCACAGGCGGAACGCTAACAGCATCCCTGTCGTTCTTAATGCTTGTAGAGATGACCAGTTCCGTGAAGGCAACATCATTGCCAGCTTCGCAGGACGGCTATACAGAGATTACTAACATTTTATTGGCAACTACTTTTTATGCAGAGCTTGCAACTTTCTCTTGAATCCGGAAATTCACATGAGGTGATGGAAAAGTTGTCCTTGCCGGATGCTGAAATCTTCATAATGCCGAAATTTCTGTCCTCCACTTGCGCTGATCAGCATTTCGATTCGCTACTTACACAAACACCCTGGCAACAGGATACTCTGAATTTTGGCGGTAAAGTCGTCCCTATTCCACGTCTGCAAGCCTGGTATGGCGATAAAAATTGTCATTATGGCTACTCTGGCCTGGCACTGAGCCCCCTGCCCTGGACCCCTTTATTGCAAGAATTGAAAAGCGCTATAGAACAATGCAGTAATGCCGAATTTAACTCTGTTCTGCTTAATTATTACCGCCATGGCCAGGATAGCGTAGCATGGCACAGCGACGATGAAAAAGAGCTTGGCAACGAGCCTGTGATTGCATCTCTTAGCCTGGGAGTAACGCGGCGTTTTGAGCTTAAACACCGATCTCGAAAAGGCATTAAATCATTCTGTGAACTTTCACATGGCAGTCTGATCGTGATGGGGAAAGGCGTTCAGCAAAACTGGTTGCATCAGGTGCCCAAGCAACCCGAAATTCAAAGCAGTCGAATTAATCTTACTTTTCGCAAAATTATCACGCCCTGATATCGGATAGGTGAGAGCAAATGTCACTCACACAGGTCATCATTTTTTTGATAAGATTTCCCTTCACGGGCAAGCCTGATGATTAACGCTCATTTCAAACCAGGAAATTCAATCTAAGCCCTTAACGCCTTGCTATCCTTACCCCGACTTTTTTAACCTCTAGCTACTTTTAACCTATAACCTTTTTTAACGGAAAACACAGTGAAACGCTTCCTACTCCTGCTCTCATTATTCATCTTTCCAGTCTCTTTTGCTTTAGCCGAATATCAGCGCGCCACTCAGGGCATGGTGTCATCACGATCAGATATTGCCTCTGAAGTCGGCAAGGAAATACTGGCGCTGGGGGGCAATGCCATAGACGCTGCTGTCGCAACCGGATTTGCCCTCTCTGTCACCTATCCCTCTGCCGGCAACCTGGGTGGAGGCGGATTTATGGTGATCTCGCTGGCAAATGGTGAAGTGCTGACCCTGGATTATCGCGAAAAAGCGCCTGCTACTGCCCATCGGGATATGTTTCTGGATGACAAGGGGGATGTGGACAGGGAACTTGCATTAAACAGTCATCAGTCGGCAGGCGTTCCAGGATCTGTGGCTGGACTACTTGAAGCACTGGATAAATATGGAAGCCTGAACCGTGAACAGGTACTGGCCCCTGCCATTCGACTTGCCGAAGAAGGCTTTATTCTCAACCAGGAAATTGCCGGGCAATTCAGGGGACACTTCAACAGCTTTAGAAATTACCCCGCTTCACTGGCAAAATTCTCAGCCAATGGATCACCACTGAACGCCGGTGCCCTGTGGCGTCAACCAGACCTGGCCAGAACCTTGTCAGCTATTTCTGATAAAGGCCGTGACGGTTTTTATAAAGGCTCGGTAGCCGATTTAATTGTGGCAGATATGCAAGCCAATAATGGCTTGATCAGCCATGAAGATCTGATCAACTATCAACCGGTCTGGCGTGCCCCTGTTCATGGCAGTTATCGCGGTTATGATGTCTGGTCAATGCCGGCCCCCTCATCAGGAGGTGTCCTGCTGGTACAGATGCTGAATATGCTTGAGCCCTATAATATTGAAAAACTGGGCTGGGGTAGCACCGAAACCGTCCACCTGATGATCGAAGCCCAGCGCAGGGCTTATGCGGATCGAGCCGAGCATCTCGGGGACCCGGACTACGTTGAGGTTCCTTCCTCCATGCTGACATCCAAAGACTATGCCCGCCAGCGCTTTGCCAATTTTGATCCGCAGGTTGCCGGAGACAGTGCCAAGATAACTGCCGGGAACTGGGGGGAAGAAAGCCCGCAAACGACCCATTATTCTGTAGCAGATGATGAAGGTAATGCAGTATCAGTAACAACGACACTCAACCGGTCTTATGGCAATCACATCGTCGTACCGGGCGCAGGATTTTTGTTAAACAATGAAATGGATGATTTCTCCAGCAAGCCCAATTCACCAAATTCCTATGGCCTGATTGGCCGCACTGCCAATGAAATTCAGCCGGGTAAACGTATGCTCAGCTCGATGTCGCCCACCATCATTACCCGGGATGGCAAACCAGTGCTACTGACAGGCTCCCCTGGCGGATCGACTATTATCAATACTGTGTTACAGGTAGTAATGAATGTCATTGACCACCACATGTCACTGGAAGATGCCGTTACCAGTCCGCGCTTTCATCATCAGTGGATGCCTGATGTTGTGCGCTATGAAATCGGTGCCATTAGTGACGAAGTTGCAGCAGAACTTGAAGCCATGGGACATCAGGGATTAAATGGATCGCGTCGCACCATCGGAGAAGCCAACTCGGTAATGTTTGAAAATGGCTTTATTGATGGTGTATCAGACCCAAGGATTGTTGGCGGTGTGGCCGGTTTCTGAGTGTTGAGCTCAACCATTTATATCTTCCTTTACTGTTCCTGACTGCATGTCAGATCTGGATCATCAGGATATATGTATCGTGGGTGCCGGTGTCGTGGGCCTGGCAATCGCCGAAAAAATATCAACTCACCCAGTCCTGCACAAACAATCTGTAGTATTGCTTGAAAAAAACCGGCAATTTGGCCAGGAAACCAGCAGTCGCAACAGTGAGGTCATTCATGCCGGTATATATTATCGCAGCGGATCTCTGAAAGCCCTGTTGTGTGTAGAGGGACGTCAGCAGCTCTATCACTATTGCAAGGCCAATAATGTGCCCTTTCTTAATACCGGGAAATTAATTATTGGCGGGCAAAATCAGGAAGCCGCGCTGAACTCACTCTATGAGCAAGCCATAGCCAATGGTGTGAATGATCTACAGCCGTTGACAAGGACAGACATTAATTCCCTGGAACCAGAAATCGATGCCTGCATTGGCCTGCTTTCGCCTTCAAGCGGAATTATAGACAGTCATGCTTTTATGCAATCGCTGTTACATCATGCTGAAAATGCCGGCGTTTTGTTTGCTCCACTAACACAGCTGATGTGCGTTGAAAGATGCGCTAAAGGTTTTCTGTTGACCTGCAAGAGCCAGGACATGAATTATCGTTTTACCTGTAGCCAACTGGTCAATGCTGCCGGTTTGTCTGCTCAAACTGTTGCCCAAGGTATTATGGATTTTCCCTTGCAGGGAATACCACAACAGGAACTGGTTAAAGGCTCATATTTTTCTTTACAGGGAAAAGCTCCCTTTACTCACCTTATCTACCCTCTTCCCGAGCCAAACCTTCGCGGTCTTGGCGTTCATGTCACACTGGATATGTCCGGTCAGGTAAAGTTTGGCCCGGATACCGAAGAGGTCTGCGGGCTCGACTATTCTGTTGATCCGAAAAAGGAACCCATTTTCAGGAAAACTATCGCACATTACTATCCGGGCCTTGGCAATAAAAACCTGCTACCGGCATACACTGGTATCCGGCCAAAACTGAAAACTGATGACGGTGTTGCAGACTTTGTTATTCAGGATGGATCAAGTTTCGGTTACGAAGGGCTTATACAATTATTTGGTATTGAGTCGCCTGGATTGACAGCAAGCTTGGCGATTGCCGATACAGTGACTGACCTGCTTTGTCATTAATACGGCCTGTTCTGTCTGGTATCACATGAGTTGAACTGTTTTGTCATTTTCTCCCGCCTGTAAATAACTGCATTACTGGCTCATTTCATTTCCAGACACGCTCACATAACAAAATGAAAAGTGTTTTCAGGTAATTTATCCGCATCCTTTTTTATCTCTGGTAAATAGCGTTCTATCAGTGCTCGCGTCCTGTTTTCGGGATCAATAAACCGCACACCAATACCAGGACGTTTGTTTTCCTGGGATTGAAGCGGCGTTATCCATACTACAGCAGCGCATAATGGAATTTTTCTCTTTTCCTCAACAAGCGATAACAGAACAAATACCTGGTCCCCCAATGCATAGTTCCCAACACCTGGAATGAAGACACCGCCATTTCTGATATAGCGCAGGTAAATCGACTGCAAGATTTCGGCACTGGGTATGGAGAGAAAAAAAAGATTGGCGTGTTGTTTAGGGGATTGCAATGCCTGTTGATGGTTCTGGTTCTGGTTCTGGCATTGGCTCTGATGCTCATCGTTTGCTGAAAAAATAATAGTCATCGTAACCACTCTCCTTGTGTTTATTTAATGCTATTTTATTATTGGTTCGACGTATGAACCGCCGTTTCTCCTTTAGCTCATAAAAAATACTTACCTGATCGTAGCGGACCAGCTAAAAAACAAGCCTTCAAGTACCAGCAGTCTGTTGGGATTTGAGGTGCTGGCAATGGCGCGGCGTGCCTTCAGTAATTCCTGATAAAAACCATGAAGCGCTTTCAGTCTAGTACGATCCTGAAAAAAAGTAGACAGATTTTTTAGATCATGATCATGCAGGGTCTGTGCTGCTTTAATGTCGGATACCTGGTTTCTGGCCAGAATATCGGAAGAACATAGCATCATGGCTTCAATATTATCTTCCAGAGTAAATTGCTCGCACTGCCCTGCTGCTTCAGAAATATCCATTTCTCCCTGCAGCAGTTTTTCCAGCACGCTATGCAGAACTACTCTGTCATGAAGTGCATCTTCATCCGCATAATGAAGCGCACGCAAGGGTACATTGCCGGCCATACGTAAAAGCTCAGTGGCCGAGGCGCGAATATTTTTAGATTCCAGCCAGGGGATGACAAGTTCAGGCGCAGGACGATTAAATTTCATCAAATGACAACGACTACGAATCGTCGCCATTAACAATGCAGGCTGGTGGGAAACAAGTATCAAGAGGGTGTTGTTTGAAGGTTCTTCAAGTACTTTAAGCAACGCGTTGGCACTGTTGACATTAAGCGCTTCGGCCGGCGCAATGATGATAATTTTATAGCCGCCCCGTTGTGAAGTCTGTGAAATAAAATGAATGCTGTCTCGCACCTGTTGTATTTTTATCTCACTGGAGTCTTCAGGTTGAATCAGTTTCAGATCAGGGTGTGTGCCAGAAGCCAGTAACTGGCATTCACGGCATTCTCCGCAAGGCTGATTATTTTGCGTACTTTTACATAGCAAATAATGGGAAAAATGTTTTGCAAGAACAAGTTTTCCCAGCCCCTGCTGACCACCAAACAGATAGGCATGAGCAAGCTTTTGGCTTGCTTTCAGCTCAACCAGACGCTCGTAATCGGTCTGCAACCATGGCAACAATTCTGTTGCATGTTCTGCATAACTCATGAGGGTAATCTCAGCGATAAATTGTAATGGGCATTGACACAGTCGAGAATTTTTTGACTCACATCATCCATAGAACCGGAGGCATCAATCAGTTTTCTCGATTCCGGCGTCATTTGAGCCAGCTGTCTGAAACCCTGTCTGACGCTGGCCTGGTATTCGATGCCTTTTTGCTCAAAGCGATCTTCGACACCGCCCCGGGCATCAGCTCGGGAAAGCGAAATCTCAGGATCCAGATCCAGAATAATGGTCAGACCCGGATTAAAATCACCCAGCGTTTCCTGATGAATTCTATCAACGACATCTATGCCAAGATTTCCGGCAACGCCCTGGAAAGCTCTTGAGGAATCGGCGAAACGGTCAGAAATTACCCAGGTGCCATTTTTTAATGCGGGCTTAATGGTATCCATTACATGGGAGCGACGCGCTGCATAGATCAATAATAACTCCGTCATGTCATCCCAGCGATTCGTCTCCCCCTCTACTATCAGCCGCCTTATTTCCTCTGCGCCTGGAGAGCCTCCTGGTTCACGTGTGAGAATCACATCAAGGCCAGCGTCTTTCATGGCAGCCAGCAGCATGCGGCTTTGTACGCCTTTTCCTGCGCCATCGACGCCTTCCAGGACAATTAGTTCAGCATTGTGTGATTTCATACGCTTGTCCAGCAAGAAATACGTTCATGAGTGCAATTAGCATGTTTTTTGTAATCATTTCAGGCGCTGTACCGCTCCCGGAATTATTCCGAAATTCCCAGCTGATACTGACGCACCGCACGCTGGTGTTCTTCCAGAGAACTGGAGAAATAGTGACTGCCATCCCCCCTGGCTACAAAATAGAGTGTATCACTCTCGTCAGGATGCAGACTGGCGAATATCGATTCCCGACCTGGCAAGGCAATCGGTGTTGGTGTCAAACCGCTGTTCAAATAGGTATTGTAAGGTGAAGCGGTTCGCAAGTCAGTTCTGGTGAGATCACCATCGTAACTGTCACCCAGACCATAGATGACGGTAGGATCTGTTTGCAGGCGCATACGCTGTTGTAAACGCCTGATAAAGACTCCGGCAATCTGCTGCCTTTCAGATGCCAGACCCGTTTCCTTTTCTATAATGGAAGCCATAATCAGCGCTTCATAGGGGGCAGAATATGGCAGACCGACATCTCTGCCCTGCCACTCTTCTGCCAGTATTTTTTGCATGGTATCAGCAGCCCGTAATAATAAATCCCGGTCAGTGGTGCCCCGGCGAAAATTATAGGTGTCAGGAAAGACAAGACCTTCAGGGTATTTTTCAGTTTGCAGTAGTTGCTGTAATTGGGCCCTGAGTTGTTCCGGGTTATCCGCATCCAGCGTAGTGGTGATCATGGGATGATTCTGAATGGCCACCACTGCCTGGGCCAGTGTCCAGCCCTCCAGCAGAATCACCTGATAAATAATGACGTCACCCCTAGCCAGTTTTTCCAGCAGCATGCGTGGAGTCATCTCGGGAGTCAGCAGATAATCACCGGCTTTTATGTTATTGGCCAGTCCGGAAAACCGGCCATACAGTCTGAGGTCAAATGGATGATCGACAATACCTTCTGCCGCCAGCCTGCTGACCAGTCCCGAAAAGGTGGTTCCAGGCTCAATGACAATGCTGTAGCCGTTTTCCAGTACACTTTGCTCACTCTGGAGAGTATCAAGCTGGATCGGGGAATTGATGTGCTGGAGAAAAAAAATTCCGCGCAGGACCGAACACGCAAGCACAATATAAACCCAGAGCAAAACTCTTTTTTTATCAGGCAACATTGGCTTTCAGTAGTTCCTGAAACAGGCGCTGGGCCTGCCGGCTAAATTTCGCGTCTGAACCATCAATATCCCGAGCCACTGTTTTGCCGGCAGTTTGAATGCTGTTAACGGGCCAGATGCCAAAAACACTGTTACAAATGAAAATTTCACTCGCTTCCAGCAATCTATCCAGAGAACACTCACTGATTTCACTCGCACCGGGTATATTGCCCAGCAAATAATCACGCATGATGCCTGCAACCCCGCAGTTTGATAGTGATGGGGTTAATAAACTGTCGGCTTCAGTCCAGAAGATATTGCTGCGGGTACCTTCAATAATATTGCCGTTGGTATCCAGCATGATGCCTTCCATAAAGCTCTCATTGGGCCATTCCTGAGAGGCCAGCACCTGTTCAAGCCGGTTCAGGTGTTTGATACCTGCCAGAGACGGCTGAATTGCAAGTCGTTGATTACAGATAAAAGTGGCTATTCCAGTCCTCCCGGGGTCCCCCTCATAAACTGGCAAGGGGTGAAGACTGAGAATACGGGTAGTATGCGGGGTATTCACCGGACGATAACCCCTTCCCCCCACTCCGCGGGTAACAATCACTTTAAGCACACCATGCTCGGGAAATTGCTGTGAATAATCGGCAATTTCCTGTTCCAGCTGTAATCTGTCCAGGGGAATTTTTAAACGCCCGGCGCCTGATTCCAGTCGATGCAGATGCGCTTTCAGGAGAACTGCTTTATGAGCGTGGATCAGGATGGTTTCAAAAACACCATCACCGTAAGCCAGCCCTCTGTCATTGATGGCAATGGTATCCTGGCTTGATCCATTGACGATCATTCCCTGCCCTCAGACTCTGGTAAAAATGAGACTGCCATTGGTACCACCAAAGCCGAAGGAATTACTCATGACAGCATCAATTTTGACGTCCCGTGCAGTATTGGGAACATAGTCCAGATCACAGCCTTCACCAGGTTGGTCAAGATTAATGGTAGGAGGCGCAACATTGTCCAGCAGGCTCTTGATTGAAAAAATAGCTTCAACGGCACCGGTGGCGCCCAGAGAATGCCCCATCATCGACTTGGTAGAACTGATTGGCAGTGTCGTGCTGTGCTCTTTAAATACCGACTTGATCGCCATGGTTTCAGCCCTGTCACCTGCAAGGGTCGAGGTACCATGGGCATTAATGTAGTGCAGTTGATCGTTATTCAAGCCGGCATCATTAAGAGCGTTAACCATGCAGCGTGCGGCGCCCTCACCGTTCTCCGAGGGAGACGTGATGTGATAGGCATCTCCACTCATACCGAAACCTGCAACTTCCGCAAGAATATTGGCGCCGCGTTTTTTCGCCACTTCATATTCTTCCAGCACCAGTACGCCGGCACCATCACTGAGGACAAAACCATCACGGTCAGCATCCCAGGGTCGGCTGGCCTTGGTTGGATCTTCATTACGAGTTGATAAAGCCCGAGCGGCGCAGAAGCCACCAAGGCCGGCCTTTGAAATGGATTTTTCTCCTCCCCCTGCCACCATCGCATCTGCATCACCATAAGCGATCATGCGCGCCGCCAGTCCAATACAATGGGTTCCGGTGGTACAGGCAGTAGCAACGGCAAGATTCGGTCCCTGCAGACCAAATTCAATGGAGAGGGAGCCGGAAATCATATTGATAATAGAGCCGGGAACAAAAAACGGCGACACCTTGCGCGGACCACTGCTCTTGATAAGTTCAACGGTATTCTCGATATTGGTGATACCGCCAATACCCGAACCGATAGCTACCCCGATTCGAAGTGGTGAATAGCCGGCATCCTGGATGCCAGCATCAAGAATGGCCTGTTTTCCTGCTGCCAGGCCGTAATGCAGAAACTCATCCATGCGACGGGCTTCCTTGAGGGGCATATAGTCTTCAACATTGAAGTTTTTGATCAGTCCACCAAAGCGTGTGCTATAGGCAGATACATCAAACTGATCGATAGCAGAAATGCCACTTTTGCCTTCTTTAAGACCTGACCAGGTTTCTTCTACGCTGTTACCCAATGGGGTGATTGCCCCCATACCAGTTATTACTACTCTTCTTTTGGACAATTGTGAATCCTCTGGAACTCAATGCCTGGCGGCTTACTGCTAACTATACTTAATTCTTTTACGATTAAACAACGGAGTAAGCCCGGCAAACAAACAGACCTCCAGCCACTCTGTTAACTAACGTCATTCGCATCACTGGCATTAACCAAATGCGATTTATACCCGGCAAACAGAAACAGCAGGTACTGGCAGCCATCATTAGCAAATAATTGCGCCAACAAAAAAGCTACTTCCGGTTATCCCGGAAGTAGCTTTTTTGTTCACTAACGTTGAACAGTTCCTGAAACAAATAATGTTACAGGTGTTCGTTAACGTAATTGATTGCCAGTTGAACCGTGGTGATTTTCTCGGCTTCTTCATCAGGAATTTCAGTTTCAAATTCTTCTTCCAGAGCCATTACCAGTTCTACTGTATCCAGAGAGTCGGCACCCAGATCCTCAACGAATGATGAGTCTGTGTTCACCTCTTCCTCTTTCACTCCGAGTTGCTCTGCGACAATCTTCTTTACTCGTTCTTCAACGCTACTCATATTATTTCTAGCTCCTGGATAACAAAGTTTCTTTTTATAAGTAAAAATAAATCAGACTACTAAGATCAAACCACTAGTCAGTCCTGCATAGTCTTCGATCAAGACCAATATTTACACTACTAAGAGAGATATCTAGTTCGGGATCTGGGTCGATAAAAGGCGCAGTTTACCGTAACTTAATTAATTATGTAATGTTAAAAAACCTTTAATTTTATCTTTGAAAAAACCCTTGTTTTTCGGAGTTTGCTTTGCTAACGACGCTGAATTCAAGGGCCCGATTCAAGGCAATTATGCCATGTACATTCCACCGTTGACATGTACTGTTTCACCACTTATGTAACCGGCTTGATCTGACGCAAGAAAAGCTACGACAGCGGCTATTTCTTCGGGCATTCCGTAACGGCCAAGCGGAATTTTGCCCAACAGGGACTGCGTCTGGTCCTCAGACAGTTCACGGGTCATATCTGTATCAATAAACCCCGGAGCGACTGTATTTACGGTTATTCCACGAGAACCAATTTCCATCGCCAGGGCCCTGGAAAATCCTTCCAGTCCGGCTTTCGCAGCAGCATAGTTTGCTTGTCCGACGTTGCCGCTGGAAGCAACAACTGAACTGATGCTGATAATACGCCCCCAGCGTGCCTTGGTCATACCACGCACCATTGCCTTGGTCATACGAAATATTGAACTGAGGTTGGTATTAATCACCTGATCCCATTCCTGGGCCTTCATGCGCATAAGAATGTTGTCACGAGTAATACCCGCATTATTGACAAGAATCTCCACTGCTCCAAATTCTTCCTGAATCTGTCTAACCACCGCGTCTATGGAGTCCTCAGAGGCGACATCAAGACAATACCCCTTGCCATCAATCCCGGCTTGCGCAAGATAGGCCGAGATCCTTTCAGCCCCTGCTTCACTGGTTGCTGTGCCAAGCACAATAGCCTGTTTTCCAAGTTCAAGTGCAATGGCTTTACCAATACCCCGGCTGGCTCCAGTGACCAACGCGATTTTCCTGTTTTCATCACTCATAGTTGGTTTTCCGATTTATGCGGCAGACTTGCCCAGAGACTTTGCCTGTTCCAGGCTGGCAAGATCATTTACTGACAAGACGTCCATATCTGGCTGGATACGTCTGTTAAACCCGGATAGGACGTTGCCAGGCCCTATTTCCAGCACCTGATTTATTCCTGAACCGGCGAATTTATTGATAGTGTCTATCCACGGTACCGGGCTGAATATCTGGTATACCAGATTGCTTCGTATTGCCTCAGGGTCAGAGGAGCAATCGAGGCCAAAGTTCTGCATGACAGGTATTTCAGGAGAGTTAAAGGTAACTTCATCAAGTACAGCGGCAAATTTTTCAGCAGCGGGCTTCATTAATACAGAATGGAAAGGGGCACTGACAGGTAAAGGCAGCGCCCGCTTGGCTCCCGCTTCTTTACATAAGGCCCCTGCGCGCGTGACGGCATCACTATGGCCGGCAATGACTATCTGTCCAGGGCAGTTAAAATTAACAGCAGCTACCTCTTCACCCTGTTTTGCCTGTTCACAGGCTTCCACTACCTTATCGTCATCCAGCCCTATAATTGCTGACATTCCGCCAACCCCGAGAGGAACAGCGCTCTGCATAAACTGACCACGCTGCTGGACCAGGCTCACGGCATCAGCAAAATCAATAACACCCGCACAGGTGAGAGCAGAGTATTCGCCAAGACTATGCCCGGCCATCAGGCCCGGACTTATGCCACCCTGATCTTTCCAGAGCCGCCAGATGGCAACAGATGCAGTGAGTATTGTTGGCTGGGTAATATGGGTCTTGGCAAGTTCTTCAGCGGGCCCGATCTGGGTCAAAGCCCAGAGGTCATAGCCCAGCACATCACTGGCTTGAGAAAAGGTTTCTT
The DNA here is from genome assembly GCA_030427065.1 of Gammaproteobacteria bacterium. Taxonomy (GTDB): domain Bacteria; phylum Pseudomonadota; class Gammaproteobacteria; order Pseudomonadales; family Pseudohongiellaceae; genus Eutrophocola. The sequence goes on from JAUHWU010000001.1 coordinate 124,478, forward strand.
TTACCACGGGGTAGGCTTCCGCCAGTTCAGCAAGCATGCCGACTTTCTGGGAGCCCTGCCCTGGAAAAATAAAGCCTGTATGACTGGAATTCATTAATTAGAGTCCTTGTTCAGGTTCCAAACCGGCTAACCTGATCCACTAACTTGATCCACTAACGATATAAAACAGAAAGCAGCCTTTGCGAGGCTGCTTTCTGGAGTCACTTTCCTGATCGTTGTACCCGAATTTAGCGCCTTGAATGCCGTTAAATCGACGCTCTGGTGATTGGGAACAGAATTAGTCTTCGTTGTTTCTGACGATCTGTCTGCCTTTGTAAAAGCCATCGGGAGTCATATTATGACGACGATGTCTTTCACCGGTTTCAGCATCAGTTGAAATGGTAACGGTTCCAAGTGCATCGTGACTACGACGCATATTACGCCTGGATCGTGAAACCTTGCTTTTTTGTACGGCCATGGTGAACTACCTCGGTTGTATCCTGTTTATATTCTGATTTTAGTCTTTCTAGCTAACTTTTGTGCGCATTATATAAGCTATGGGCAAAATATAGTGTCTACATCAGTTATTAAATTATTTCTGCTATTCCTGCTATTTTTGCTTGTCGCTTTCTTCTTTCAGCGCCTTTTTAAGTTCTGCCAGGACTTCCAGCCCCTGAATTGAGCCAGATGTCCGGTTTTCTCCTGCCTGCCTTGCCTGCTCCTGCAGAGACGTCAACGTCTCACTGCAATCTTTATCAGTATGGCGGGCAACAATGGGCAAGCTCATAATCAACTCGTCCTCTATCAGTGATAGCAGGTCAAGTTCACCTTCTTCACTGCGAACAACTTCGAGCTGCTCCAGTGTGTTGATGCCTGATTGTGCTATGTCCCGAGCTTCCTTATCTGTTTCAGCCACCTTTATGGCAAAATCCGATGCCAGTTTTACGTCGGTTGCCTCGAGACAACGCTGACAAACCATCCTGACGTCAGCTTTCAGACTACCTGTAATCAGGCAATGGCCAGCGTCATCTTTATCAAAACTTAAACTTACCTCTGCCTGTCCATGATTATCATGCAGGAACTCACTCAGGCGCAGGAGTTTTGCTACAGGTAAAGTGCTGTTAATTGAGCCATTCCTGTTACACAATTTGCGAGGCATCACGCGCTCTGGAAATGGGTCAGTCGACATAGGCGCGCATAATATGCATGAAGGGGCTTCCTGTCAAAGAAATTTGCCTGATTTTAGCCTGAAACCTATTGATTATACTTGGATTGTTATGAATCTCGTGCTGGCATCTTCCTCACCAACCCGCAGAAAAATCCTGCAGCAACTGCAACTTCCCTTTACCAGCTGCTCTCCGGATATCAATGAAAGCCCGCTCAGCGGTGAAACAACGCTGGATTACGTCAAGCGCCTGGCCCTGGAAAAAGCCCGCGCGGTCAGTAATCAGCACCCCGACAGCCTGGTCATTGGCTCAGACCAGGCATGCTCTCTGAATGGCCTGATATTAGGCAAACCGGCGTCTGCAGAGGCAGCCGTCAAGCAGCTGAAAATGTGTTCGGGAAACTGGGTGGAATTTCAGACCGGTCTTGCCTTGATCAACACCCGCACGCACAAGGAACATGTCACTCATGACTCTTTCCGGGTCAGGTTTCGCAACCTAAGCACTGAGGAAATTCGCGCCTATATCGAACTCGACAAACCACTGGACTGCGCTGGCTGCTTCAGGGCCGAAGCTGCCGGGATATCCCTGTTCGAATCTCTTGAAGGCAGGGATTACAACACCTTACTCGGCCTGCCTATGATTGCGCTGGTAACACTGCTCAAGGAAGAAGGCCTTAATCCCCTGCTTGCCGCAGCACCTTAAGCGCCGCGTCAAACTGCTTCTCCCGCGGTGCCGAGACGGTTAGCGCTTCGCCTGTCTCGGGGTGAACGAAGGCCAGGGATGCCGCATGCAAACAGAGCCTTTTAATCCCCCGGCGGGCAAAAGTCTGCCTTGCCTCCTCTTCTGAATATTTCTCGTCGCCAATAATAGGGCAATTAGCCAACCTGGTATGCACGCGAATTTGATGGGTTCTGCCGGTTAACGGGCTTGCCTCAACCAACGTAGCCTCGGGCAATTCCTCCAGCACCGAAAAAAGCGTACAGGCGGCTTTACCCTCTTGTGAGACCTCTACATAACGCTCACCGTTTTTTTCCTGCTGGCGTAATAGCGGCGCATCAATTCGGGTTAAATTCCCGGGCCAGATTCCCTGTACGAGGGCGTGGTAAACCTTTCTCGTTTCGCTGGCCTTGAATTGTGCCGAGAGCAACTTCAGGCTTCTTGCGTTTTTAGCCAGCAGCAGACACCCTGAGGTGCCTTTATCAAGTCGGTGCACCAGCTCCAGACTGCCCAGCTCGGGATACATATAGCGCAAGGCCTCAATCAATCCTGTTTTGACACCGGTCCCTGCATGCACGGGCAAACCGGCTGGCTTGTTGAGCACCAGTATTTGTTCATCCTGATAAAGCACTGACTCATTTAACAGCTTCTGCAGCGCTTGCGATGGTGGAATTTGCTCTTTGGGCGCTGCAATTCGTACCGGCGGAATACGCACAAGATCACCGCTTTTGAGCTTATATTCGGGTTTCTCGCGTTTTTTGTTTACTCGTACCTCACCCTTACGGATTATGCGGTAGATTCTGGACTTCGGAACGCCTTTAAGCCTGGACAGGAGAAAGTTATCCAGACGCTGCCCTTCCTGTTCCCGGCTGACCTCCTGAAAAGTGACAGCCGGCCCGGGGGCTGAAATAGGGGAATTGTTAGTGCTCAAAATCTGCTGCTCGGAAAAACATGAATAGGGAACCTCTGATTAAGTCTAGTGTGTCTCTGGCCTTCAGGCAGTGCGCGAGACAAGGGGAACTTTCGCAGGCATGTCGACCACCTGTCAAGAAAGGTCAACGCAGTAGCGCGTGCTGCCTGAAGGCCCCGCAGGGCGGGGCCTGAACCGCCACGCTGCGTTGTTGCAGCCCT
>JAUHWU010000209.1 GCA_030427065.1 Gammaproteobacteria bacterium
CGGCGAATTTACCGACTTTAGGGAACTGACACTCAAGGAAGCGTTTGACCATATTCTGGATATCTACAGAAAAGGCAATAATAAGCAATCTGATCAGGACTAAGCCGGGCTGAACAATTGACAATTGGATTCTGGCGCCGATACTGACTTTTATCTCTTTTCTAATCTCTTTTCTTTTAATTCTTCGCCCTGTTTCCCGTTTTCCCATTGAATACCTTCCAACCCCGTGCTCTTCCATTTTTTGACCAGAAAGGCGATGATTAGAGTCCTTTGTATTGACCCATCTGATAAATAAACCTATAAAAAAAATAAGGTTATTTTGATGAGATAACCTTGTTGATTGCGGAGTCTGACCGATGAGCGAAAAGAAAAGCCCTTTTCCCCTGCCAACTGAAATAGAAGATGCCCCGGGCGCCGAAAACTGGGCTGAAATGTATCCCTATTACACCCATGTGCAACCGGAAGATGATGAGCGTTTCTGGTTTTATAACTCCATGCATTTCTCCGAACCCATGTCCGCCTTTGACATGATTACCGCCGAGTCCGCCTATCATGCCATGGGCGCTTTTGTGAATCGGGTCTTTGCTTTCCCTACCGGCAAAGGGGTTGACTATCGTTGCATTAATGGACGTATCTATATTACGGCCAATACCGCTACCGACCCGGAAGAAATCCAGCATCGACTTGGCATCTTTCAGGAACGTGCTGGCCACTATTACGAAAACTGGAATGAAATCTATAGCCAGTGGGAAAAACGTATGGGCCAGCTCATCAAGGACATGAATGCCATTGAAATACCTGAACTGTCTGAATTTGAAGATGAAGCTGTCGTCAAGGAAGCGAAAGGCATTGCCCAGAATCATTACCTGCGTGAAACCTACAACGATGTGCTGGAAAAATATTCCATCATGTGGAATCACCATTTTGAAATGCTGATGCTGGGATACGGCGCTTATGTGGTGTTTTTCCAGTTCTGCAAACAGGCCTTTCCTGAAATAACCGATCAGACTGTGGCACGCATGGTTGCCGGTATTGATGTGCTGATGTTCCGGCCTGATGACGAACTCAAAAAACTCGCCAAATTGGCCGTGAAACTCGGCATTGACGAGGTCTTCACTACAGATGGCAATCCGGATGTCATCCTGCCGGCTGTAGAAGCAAAGGGTGAGGCCGGAAAACAATGGCTCGATGCCCTGGCCGAATCAAGAGATCCCTGGTTCAACATCAGTATCGGAGACGGCTTTTATCATTATGAGCGCAGCTGGAATGACGACCTGACAGTCCCACTGTCTGCCCTGCCCCACTATATCGAGCTGGTTAAACAGGGTGAAAATCTTGAGCGTCCCACTGAACAGTTGAAAGCAGAACGCGAACGCATTATTAGCGAATATCGTGATTTACTGAATACCGATGAAGAAAAAGCCGCTTTCGATCAGATGCTGGGCGTAAGCCATCTGGTGTTTCCCTATGTGGAAGATCACAAGTTTTACTGTGAGCACTGGTTGACCACCAGCTTCTTCAACAAGATCCGCGAATTCGGCGATTTACTCGCCATGCATGGCATTATTGAAACCAGTGATGACATTTTCCACATGCATCATACAGAAGTGAATCTCACTCTGGGCAACCTGATGAACAGCTGGGCAGCCGGCTCCAGACCAGTGAATCAGGGTTACTGGCCGCCCATCATTGCCGAGCGCCGTCGTATGCTTGAAGTACTCAAAGAGTGGCAGGCGCCACCCGCCATCGGACCGATGCCGGACAATATTGAAGACCCTGCCCTGCAGATGCTCTGGGGTATCACGAAAGAAACCCTGAATAACTGGGCAGCGCCGGCCATCCAAAACGAAAATGAAATAATCGGCTATGCTGCCTCCCCCGGAGTTGTCGAGGGCGTTGCCCGAGTTCTGCGCAGTATCAATGAGTTCGGCTCAATCAACGAAGGCGATATTCTGGTCTGCCCCATTACCCATCCCAGCTGGAGCCCGTTGTTCAGCAAAATCAGTGCAGCAGTATCCGATATCGGTGGCACCATGTCCCACATGGCTATTGTCGCCAGGGAATACGGCATGCCGGCAGTAGTGGGCACCGGATCAGCCACCAAGCGCATTAAAGACGGCCAAAGAATCAGAGTGGACGGGGATAGCGGTAAAGTCACTATCCTTGAATAGTTAAACCTGACCGTAAAAATGTTGCCTTTAAGCACTCACACATGAAGCGTCTGTGGTAAATTACGCAGGGCTTCATGCATGTTTAATCAGCAGAGTCTGAAGCTGCCGGGTCTAGCTCAGCTTAACAGCGGATCGAGAGTCAGACGCATACCAATAATTGATAATTAGCCTGATTAATTCGTTGTTAACAAGGAGTTGCATGGACGCAATTGAGAAATAGGCAGCACAGGTAAATCTGGCCTCTGAGACAGCACGCATGAACGAAGCCCCTAGTGAGGAAAACGCTAAAAACATTGTTTTCATCATTGATGACCAGGCCACCAGCCGAATTATTATGGAAAGCATTGCCAGGACCATTGATGACCAGATTGAGGTCATGTCCTTTGATAATGCAATAACCGCCCTGCAAGCCCTGCAAACCAACAAACCAGACCTTATCCTGACCGATTACCAAATGCCGGCTATGGATGGCGTGCAATTTATTGAGAAAATTCGCGCTGCAGGCCAATTCAATGACATCCCCATCATCATCATCACCGCCCTGGACGACAAGGAAGCGCTGTATAACGCGCTGGAAGCAGGCGCCACTGACTTTCTTGTAAAACCGGTAGACATTCATGAGTGCCAGGTACGTTGCCGGAATCTGCTGACCTTGCAGCGACAAAAGCTGATGATCAGCAGTCATGCCCAGAACCTGGAGCAAGAGGTCAAGCAAGCCACTGAACAAGTGCAGTTGCGTGAGCTTGAAACTTTGAACAGGCTCGCCAAAGCGGGTGAATTCAAGGGCAAGATCACAGGTCGCAATCTCATGCGGATGGGGGAAATCTCCTATCTTATCGCTGAAAAAATTGGCCTTGATCCTGAACACAGGATGAAGCTTAAGGTATCATCAACGATGCACGATATTGGCAAGATCGGGATACCAGACAACATTCTTTTGAAGCAGGGGCCCCTTGAAGATGACGAGTTTGAGATCATGAAGCGACACCCGCAAATCGGTTATGAAATTCTCAAGGACAGCAGCTCACCTTTTGTCCAGATGGGCGCCATCATTGCCCTTCATCACCACGAGAAATTTGACGGCAGTGGCTATCCCAGAGGCCTTCAAGGCAATGAAATTTCCATAGAGGCACGCATTGCCATGGTGGCAGACGTGTTTGACGCGCTTATCTCAGAGCGGCCCTACAAGGAAGCCTGGTCAATAGAATCTGCGCTTAGCTACATAGAAAATGGCAGAGGCAATCATTTTGATCCCGACTGTGTCGACGCCTTTTTTGACCAGAAAACACCTATACTTAAACTTATTGAAGAAAATCAAAATAATTAAAATATAAAAGGACCTTCCAGGGAATCTGGAGTCTATGCAGGTATCGAGCAGCCAAACGACAACAAAGCCATTTTCGACGGACCGTGAACAGGCTATCGTCCGGTTAATCAACTGCGTTATCGTTGTCGTCTACGCCGCATTTTGTTACGTCAACGGTGTCCTG
>JAUHWU010000057.1 GCA_030427065.1 Gammaproteobacteria bacterium
ACATCTGCTGCATCATTACAGTGAACCCTCGGATGGTTACTATGACAATCCCCGGGTATCGGTGAGCCACAGTGGGGATCGCCTGGTTTATGCCAGTAACTTTGGTCTGCAGACCAAAGAGGGTCATCCGGCAGATTACACCGATGTGTATTTTGTCTGCATGCAGGCTCCCTGTGACAATTTGATACAGGAAACTTCAACGGATGTTGTGGTGGATGTACCGGTTGATAACAGCGCTGATGATCCTGTGCCATCTGTCCCGGATAATGTACCGCAGGAAAACGGGACAAACAACAGTGGCTCTGTCGCTAATCAGAATCCACCGGAAATCAACCGCGAGCCCTTGAACAGTAATAGTGGCGCTGATCCCCTGGTACGTAAAGTGAATACAATAAGTAAACTGGTGGATGGTTCTGTTGCCAACGAGTTGACCTATATAACATTACCAACTTTTGATTATTCAGTTTTTCTGCCAACCTCGGTTAAACGTTCATATGTTGATTTATTTACTGGAAAGGTCATTGAAAGGCTGACGGATTCGAGAAATACCAGTGACTCAGCCAATGGCGGGATGTTGCCGTTCATAGCCCACGAATATTCCAGTATGTCACCGTTTAACAGTGACAACTCGCGTCTGTTGCTGCAGCACTTCAGTTATTTTGCTCTCTATGATGGACAGGGAAATTATCTCAGGGACCTCCCCTTTACCATAACTGCGTCCAGTGAACCACGCTGGTCACGGCATGATCCGGCGGTGTTTTATTATTTCAATGGTAACCAGATCCGCAGCCATAATGTTGAGACCAGGGCCACTACCCTGATACATGAATTCACGGAATATTCGACTATTACATCACGCGGCGAAGCAGACCTCTCATTCGACGGCGATCACCTGGTGTTGTTCGGTGACAACATGGATATCTTTGTTTATACCCTGAGTACAGGCAGCAAAGGGGCCGTACTGGAATTACCGAATGCCGGCGATGCCAACAGTGTATATCTTACGCCGGACAATAACGTGCTGGTCACCTTTGATGAGAGCGGAACTGAGCGCTACAACGGCATTGAATTATTTGATCAGGACATGGGATTTATTGATCAGGTAACGATGGCCGGGGGACATATGGATGTGGCCCGGGATACCAACGGTGAGGAGATTTTGTTGTGGGCCAATGCCGGTGAGACTACGCCAGATCCCGACTGTGTAAACGGCGTGATGAAAATTCGCCTGGCGGACAGGCAGCGCACTTGCCTGATTGAATTTGACTGGAGTCTGGCATTACATATTTCCGCTCCGGAAATAAGTAACGGCGGGTTCGTCATCAGCACTTACCTGACAAAGAGTAGTGCCATGAGTTCGGCTCTTGCTCCGGTTAAACACCGTAATGCAATTATACAGGTAAGCCTTGATGGCTCGAGTGTGACAGAACTGGGCCTGCACTGGAGTCACTCCGTGGGCGATTATTATTATCAGCCCAGGGCTGCGCTAAGCCAGGATGGTAGCCAGCTGGTTTTCGACAGTAATTTCAATCTGCAGAACAAACTGGGTTATCCGGAAAACTACACGGATGTCTATTTGATGTGCATTAGTGATTGCGAGCCATCGGGCCCAGATGATGATGAGCAGGGCTGGATTCTGGATAAAGACTTTATGATAAGACTTTACCGCTATCAGAATGATGATTCAGCGCTACAGTATCAAGGCAGGTGGAATACATTTCATCATCAGATTTTTAGTGGCGGTTCAGTGAAAGTTTCCAGTAATCCCGGTGATTCAGCTACATTGAGTTTTTATGGTTCCGCAGTCAGCTGGCTGGGCTACACAGGACGGTGGGCTGGCAAGGCAAAGGTAACGCTTGATGATGAGCAGGAATTTATTATTGATGGGTATTCCGCCAAACACAGGGTTCAGGAACGATTGATGATATTAAGAAACCTGGAAGAAAAAAACCATACCCTGAAAATAGAAGTCATGGAGCCTGAAGTTAATGATCCTGACAAGAAGGGGTGGGTGTGGATAGATGCATTCGATACATTTCCCTGTCCTCCTGACATGGTTTGTGAAATATGAAAAATCAATTACTGATTAGGGGATTAGCTGCTTTGCCTTCAGTAAAAACCCTAATGGTATGTCGATTATGTATACACTACTGTTTACATCAAGTGTTTACATCAATTGTATACATCAACAATAGTGCCAGAACGGCTTATTCTGATACTGCTTTGGAAAATTCCTGTAAAAAAATAATGGCTGAAATGCAATTATAGGGACGAAGTTATTCCCTGACAAAAACCTGCTGACTTTAATTAATAAACTGATCAAAACAAAACCGCTTAACCGACCATGCCTCATTGATGAACTCGTCAACCGCAATTTCCTTAACACAAAAGCTGCAAAGAGCTCCCAGGGTTGCCCTGGTGGCACCTTCCCTGGATATATTGGGGGGGCAGGGTGTGCAGGCAAGCAGTCTGGCAACAGCATTGCGAGAGGAAGGGTTTGATGTCAGATTCATTCCTGTAAATCCACGCTTTCCTGCAGCTTTGGAGTGGTTGAGACGGGTTCCTGTATTACGTACCGTTTTTAATCAGATGATCTACATAACAAGCCTGTACAAACTACGCCATGTTGATGTAGTGCATGCTTTTTCCGCGTCTTACTGGTCGTTCCTTTTATCTCCTTTGCCTGCAATACTCGCGGCAAGACTCTTTGGCAAGTTTGCTATTCTTAATTATCACAGTGGTGAAGCATCTGATCATCTTGCCAATTGGGGATTGGGGGTTCACCCGTGGTTAAAACAGGCTGATGAGATAGTAGTGCCCTCATTATATCTCAGTAAAGTCTTTGCCAATTATGAATACAAAACCAGGGTAATACGTAACTTTGTTGATTTGGCCAGTTTTAAATTCAGGGAAAGAAAAGTATTAAAACCCCGGCTGCTTTCCACCAGAAATCTAGAGCCCTATTACGGTGTCGGGAATACCTTAAAGGCTTTTGCCCAGATCAAAAAACGATGGCCCGAAGCGACACTCACCATAGCAGGATATGGTAGTGAAGAAAATGAACTCAGAAACTGGGTGAAAAAAAATGAACTTGGTGGAGTGAGTTTCGTGGGGCGTACAGAGCAGGAAGATATGCCTGCTCTTTATGATCAGGCCGATATTTTTATTAATTCCTCAGTGCTGGATAATCAGCCGGTTTCCATTCTGGAAGCTTTTGCCTCTGGCCTCAATGTTATTTCTACCCCTGCCGGCGATATACCGGCAATGGTTAAAGACAGAAAGACCGGCAATATTGTCCCTTATGATGATCCAATGGCTATTGCCGCTGCTGTTGACAGGCTCCTTGAACAACCGGGTCAGGCAAGACTGATGGCTCGTCGCGCCCGTGATGAAGTAAAAAAGTACACCTGGCCCGAAGTGTCCAGGGAATGGTCAAGACTATATCATCAGGAATAGAGGTTAGCAGGTAATGAGATTGCAGCGCATACTGAAAATGGGGCCTGAAGAAATCGTCCGTCGTGGCTGGCAGGAGACCCATAAAACCATGGAACGTTTTGTACTGACAAAACGTGATACTGGTGACAGTATCGTCTCTGTTTTCAGCCACCTTGAAAAGAGCCCTGACCTGGAACCAGCTCTTCAGTTATTCAGGCAAGATCAGCAGGATGCTGCAGCAGATGCACTGCTGCAGAATTTTCTGACACAGGCATCTTCACGGTTTTTTGAAGGAGTAACGGAAACCAGAGTGCCTTTTTTTATCAGTAAACGTTACCCCAATGAATGTGAAAAGATAATTGAGAATGCTGACGCCATATGCCAGGAGCAGTTTGCCATTCTGGGTTATGGCAGACTGTCTTTCGGTTCACCAGTTAACTGGCATCTGGATCCTGTTTCTGGCAATGAAGCCCCGGTTGAGCACTGGAGCAGGATTGATCCCCTTAACAGTGAGCGTGTTGGCGACAGCAAAGTGATATGGGAGATAAATCGCCATCAATGGATGCTTGATCTTGGACAAGCCTACCTGATAAGTGGGGATGAACATTATGCGATAGTTTTTGAAAAATTATTACGGCACTGGATGCAGGCTAATCCAGTGGGATATGGTATTAACTGGAGCAGCTCGCTGGAAGTGGCATACCGGCTTATTTCATGGTGTTGGGCATTATTCATGTTTCGCGCGGCCAGTATAATGACGGGACAGCTGTATGTGGAAATGCTGTCATGGATTCGCAGTCATGCCTGTTATATTGAAAAATATCTGTCTTATTATTTCTCACCTAATACCCATTTGACCGGTGAGGCCCTTGGTCTTTTTTATGCCGGAACGTTAATACCTGAATTTCAGGATTCCTTGCGCTGGCGCTTGCTGGGTGAAGAGATTCTTAATAATCAAATCCAGTGCCAGGTATATAAAGATGGCGTGTATTTTGAACAATCCACTCGCTACCAATATTACACGGCCGAAATTTATTTGCACTTTGTCATCCTGTCTGCAAGAAATAGTTCAGGGGTTTCTGCAGTGCTGATGAACAGACTGGAAAATATGTTCAATTTTCTGCTGAGTGTGCAACATCCAAACGGTGAAGTTCCGCAGATTGGAGATACCGATGGTGGCTGGCTTCTCCCCTTGGTGCGTCGAAAACCGGGAGATTTCAGTGCATTGTTCTCTATTGGCGCCAATCTATTCAAGCGCAGCGATTTAGCCTGGGCAGCAGGAGAAATGACACCCGAGTCGGTATGGTTTTTTGGATCTTCCGCCGAAAGTACCTGGGATTCACTCAAGTTATCAGCGCCAAGTGATCTGCATCCACGAATATTCAAAGACGGTGGTTACGCCATTTTGCGTAATCATTGGCACAGTAGTGCGCACCAGATTATTTTCGATATTGGACCTCTTGGATGCGATGTCAGTGGTGGTCATGGGCATGCAGATATGCTCAGTGTTCAGTGCGCTGTCTTTGGCGAGCCATTCATTGTAGATGCAGGAACAGGCAACTATACCGCGGATAAAAAGTGGCGTAATTACTTTCGCAGCAGTGCTGCGCACAGTACGGTGATACTGGATGGTATGGGCCAGGCAGAGCCGGAAGGACCGTTTTCATGGCATGGTACACGTCCGCGGACGCAATTTAACAGTTGCGAAATTAATGACTCCATGCAGTTGGTGGATGCTTGTCATGATGCCTGGGCAGGGACAGATGAGCTAATTTCCCACCGCCGCCGGGTACTCTTCATCAATAGATCCTACTGGCTGATTATTGATGATCTGTCAGGCCACAATGAACATCGCATGGATGTACGTTATCAACTGGCTCCCCTTGAGGTAGAACGAGAACAGAACCAATGGATCAGAATTTACGGCCGCCATCAAGGAGCACTCCTGTTAAAAGGCATTTCAGCCAGCCATATCGATGTGGATATTTGTCAGGGTGGTACAGATCCCATGCGGGGTTGGCTATCCCGTGACTACGGCCAGCAGCAGCCTGCACCCGCTATTACTTATTCTATCCGGCAGAGTTTACCGGCACGCCTGGTAACCCTGTGTGTTCCTGTTATCGAAAGGAATGTCCCCGCCCCCGCAATTAAAGAATCGGTCAACAATGAAATAACCATAGTGTCCATAGACTGGGGAAGGGAAAATCATTGTATAAAAAATCATTGTATAAAGATCAGCAATAATACTGTTGAGCTTGAAGGTGTTTAATATGGGATGGCCTGGAATCATTGGAGGAAATATTGGATATAACCTGCTCCAGCACATCAACCGTAACGGAGATGAGGCAGGATCATACTGTGACAGCCGGGGTTATAGTGGCAAGAGTAAGTTGCAGACGATGTTCGGGAAAAATATCTGGGAGGAGATCAAGGGCAGGACAGTGATGGATTTTGGCTGTGGCAATGGTACCCAGGCTGTTGAAATGGCCCAGCATGGAGCCGGTAAGGTTATTGGCGTTGACAGCAGACAAAAAGTACTTGATCTGGCAAAACAGAAAGCCGCTATTGCTGCTATTTCCAGTGTTTGTGAATTTACCACCCACAATGAACAAAAGGTTGATCTTATTTTCTCAATTGACGGATTTGAACATTACGATGATCCTGAACAGGTGCTGCTACTTATGAAGAGTCAGCTTAAACCTGGGGGGAAAATCTATATCAGTTTTGGTCCTCCCTGGTACCACCCCTATGGCGGTCATCTGTTTTCAGTATTTCCCTGGGCGCACCTTGTTTTTACAGAGAAAGCACTAATCCGCTGGCGATCGGACTTTAAATCTGATGGCGCCACATGCTTTCATGAGGTAGAAGGCGGTCTTAACCAGATGACAGTTCGACGCTTCAAAAAACTGGTGAAGCGCAATGATTTTCGAATACTGGAGTTCAAGGCAATCCCTATAAGGAAATTACGTTTTTTAAGTAATCCCTTAACCCGTGAGTTTATGACCTCTGTAGTGCATTGCGTACTGACTGTGAAGGAGTAACAACGCAAGTAATCCTGAAAAAAAAATCATAACAATCCTCCAGGCTCAAGTTGCGGGCCAAGAATATTATTTATTTGTTTAATGATCCCCGTCGGGTATTGGGTGTGAAAATGCCAGGTACCAAAATTACATCTCAGATTAAAAATAGAAAACCATGTGTGGAATAGCCGGAATCCTCAAGCTTGATCCTTCCAGCAGTGTTCAGGAGAAAAGACTGTTTGCCATGCGCGACACTCTTCTTCATCGTGGCCCTGATGATGCAGGCATTATGCTGGCTGGACGGGTAGGTCTGGCCCACAGACGTTTGTCAATTATTGATCTGGCTGGTGGCCATCAGCCTATGGCCAACAGGGAAAAAATATTCTGGATTACTTATAACGGTGAGTTGTACAACTTCAGGGAGCTGCGTAAAGAGCTCAAGTCAAAAGGGTGTCAGTTTCAAACTGAATCGGACACTGAAGTTATTTTGCAAGCCTATGATCTATACGGGGAAGATTGTGTCGATTATTTGCGGGGTATGTTTGCATTCTGCATCTGGGACAGACGCAATCAGACACTGTTCCTGGCCAGGGACCGTATAGGCATCAAGCCCCTTTATTATCATGTTGATGATGATGAGATTCTGTTTGGCTCCGAAATAAAAGCCATTCTGGCAGCGAATGCCAATGGCAGGGAGTTTAATGATGTCATTCTGCCAGAGTTTCTGGCAAGCCGTTATACGGCAGGGGAGGAAACCTTTTATAAAGGCATTTATAAATTGCTGCCAGGACATACACTCAGCTGGAGTGCTGATAAGGGAATCAGCGTAAAGCAATATTGGCAACTTCCTTCCACCCAGAAACCCGGGAAATTGAGGCATCGGGATTACGTTCAAAAGGTGCGCGATGGAATTGAAGATGCAGTAAGAAGCCATCTTGTCAGTGATGTCCCTGTGGGGCTGTTTCTTTCGGGCGGTATTGATTCAACTGTGCTGGGAGCAATTATGGCCGGCATGATGGAGGAGCCTGTACAAACCTTTTCAGTAGGATTTAATGAAGGCTCGGCGAATGAGTTGCACTATGCGCGGCTTGCTGCCCGCGCTATCAAGGCCGAGCATCGGGAAATTGTAGTAACACCCGAACAGTTTTTTGCCGCATTGCCTCAGCTGGTTTGGCATGAGGATGAACCAATTGCATTCACTTCCAGCATTCCTCTGCACATGATCTCCTGCCTGGCAAAAAAACACGTAAAGGTGGTACTTACCGGTGAAGGCGCTGATGAGCTGTTTCTGGGTTATGACTACCGTTATCGAGCCACGCTCTGGAACAAGCGCCTGGGAAACCTGTACTCAGGATTATTACCGCAGTATTTTCGAGGTATCGGTGCGAATCTGGCCCACAGGCTGCCGGGAAAATTGCGTCGTTATGCGGAGCGCTCATTTCTGGTTCTTGACAATAATCCTGATCAACTGTTTTTTGAAAATTTTTCCCTGTTCCGGCAGGAGCAGCGTCGAAAACTTCTCAGTAACCAGGAGTTGTTTGCTGGAAGAGATCTTTTTGCACGCTATATGGATTACTTCAAAAAGGCAGGCGACGACTTCCTGCAATGTATGAGTCATACCGATATACAGACATATCTGGTTGAACTGTTGATGAAACAGGACCAGATGAGTATGTCTGCATCAATTGAAAGCAGAGTGCCATTTCTTGACCATAAGCTGGTGGAACTGGTGGCTGCCATACCCGGAAAGCACAAGCTGCGATTCTGGCAAACCAAGGCTTTGCTGCGTGAGGCTGTCGGAGACCTGATTCCGAAAGAAATATTGAATAGAAAAAAGATGGGATTTCCGGTACCGGTAAGTGCCTGGCTGCGAAATCGTTTCTGGTCTGTGGTCGAGGAATTTGTCCTGAGCCCGCGCACATTGGCCCGGGGACATTTTAATAGTGTGTTTCTTAAGAGCATGGCGCAGGAACATCGACAGGGTAAGTTTGATCATGGTGACCGTCTCTGGTTGCTCATTAATTTTGAAATGTGGCAGCGTATTTTCATAGATGGCGAACATCCCGATGAAATCTATGCCGGAAAAATAAAATCAATACATGAGGCTGATACTGATCTCTATCAGATTGCAGCCGCATCTGTTTACTGAATGAAAACGACAATGACTAATATCACCAGTAAAAATAAAAATAGACACGATAACGTCTATAGTCTTGACGACAGGCGGCGTGCAAAGGTTTCAGTAAATGACCCGGCTAAAACACAAGATGAGGATACAGCCGGAAATGAACGATTAAATATCCTCTGGGTCAAAGTCGGAGGATTATGGCCTGCCAACACCGGAGGCAGATTGCGTAGTTTTCACATTCTTTCGCAATTATCAAAGAAACATAAAGTCACTATTTTGACAACGCATCTGCCCGGTGAAGATCCCGATGCCCTGAAGCAGCAGTTACCGTCCTGCCATCAGGTTATTTCTTTGCCCTACGCTTCACCCAAGCGAGACAGCACACGTTTCCTGCTTTCTTTGTTGAAATCCTGGTTTTCGCCATTACCGGTTGATCTATACAAGAATCAGGTAGGTGATCTTCAGAGGGCAGTATTGAAAAAATTAAATGTCGAGACGTACAACTTCTGTATAGCGGATTTCCTGTTTGCAGTACCAAATGTCCCGTTAAACGCATCGATACCGACAATATTTTTTGCCCATAATGTGGAGTACATGATCTGGAAACGTTTGTGCAGTAATGAGTCAAACCCATTTAAACGGGTATTGCTTGAACTTGAATGGCGAAAGATGAGAAATTTTGAACTCAGTGTGTGTAAAAAGGCTGAAATGACCATTGCTGTTTCCCAGGAGGATTGTGATCAGTTAAGTGTTTCCGCGCCCGGTTGTGCTATCAGCGCTATTCCAACCGGGGTGGATATAGAGTACTTCAGACCCACTGACGTATTGTTTAAAGGCAA
The DNA here is from genome assembly GCA_030427065.1 of Gammaproteobacteria bacterium. Taxonomy (GTDB): domain Bacteria; phylum Pseudomonadota; class Gammaproteobacteria; order Pseudomonadales; family Pseudohongiellaceae; genus Eutrophocola. Next base: position 9,423 of record JAUHWU010000057.1, read on the forward strand.
GCCTTTCGAACTTGTTTTTACCGGTTCCATGGACTGGCATCCAAATGAGGATGCCATGCTTTATTTCATTGATGCCATCCTGCCCCTTGTCCGAAACAGTATTCCCCAGGTTACATTAACTATAGTGGGACGCAATCCTGGGCGAAAAATATATGATGCAGCAAGCAAGGCTGATGTGCATGTGACAGGAACAGTTGATGATATTCGTCCCTATGTAGACCAGGCTGCGCTATACATTGTCCCCCTGCGAATAGGCGGTGGTACCCGGCTAAAAATATTTGAGGCGCTGGCCATGGGCAAGGCAGTAGTTTCTACTACCATCGGAGCAGAGGGTTTGCCTCTGGAAGAAGGTAAACATATTGTCAGGGCAGATGATGCCCGAAGTTTCGCGGATAAAGTGGTCATGCTGCTCAAAGACAGAAAGCAGCGCCGCGCTCTCGGCATGGCCGGGCAGCAGTTAATGGAAGAAAAATATTCCTGGTCCACAGTTGCAAATGAGTTTGAAGCCAGATGCCGGGACATACTGGTTTAATGAATACAACTGACTTCCGCCCCCGGGTTGTACTGATCTGTCATGAAAATGACGACATTGACTGCAAGGGTCTTGCTGTCTGGCTGGCATGCAGTTTTTCCCTGGCTGGCATTGTTTTGCTGCGTGATAAGCCTAATGACAGTTTCAAAAAAATTCGTCGTGAGTACAAACGAGTGGGGTTTTTCAGATTAATTGATGTGTTGCTGTTTCGCCTTTTTTATCATCTTCGGTATTCACGCTCAGATCGTGCATGGACAAAGAAGACCCTGAAATCCCTGCAGACCAGATATCCAGCAAATATTGACACAGTAGAAACAATAACGGTTTCTGATCCGAATGATGAGCAGGTCAGGCGCTTCATGGCGCGGCTGAAACCTGACCTGACAATTGCCAGGTGCAAATATATTCTCAAACCTGCAATTTTCAATATAGCCAGATCGGGAACCTTTGTCATGCATCCCGGAATCTGTCCTGAATATCGTAACGCACATGGCTGTTTCTGGGCACTGGCAAGGCGCGATCTAAAACGTGTTGGCATGACGCTTTTGAAAGTGGATTCGGGCATTGATACCGGGCCAGTATATCTGCATTCATCCTACTCATTTGATGAAACCCGGGAATCCCATATTGTTATTCAGTACCGGGTAGTACTGGAGAATCTGCAGCACATTACTGCTGTGCTCTACGACATAGTAAACGCTACTGCTATGCCCATTCGAAAGCCCTGTCATTTTTCCCGGGCATGGGGGCAGCCCTGGCTAACGGCGTATCTGTACTGGAAGCTCTCTGCCCGTGGAGTCCTGGCATGAAAAATCTGATTAACCTGTTGTTTCATGACATATATAAACATACTCCCGATGAAAGTGGATTCCCGGGTGCGTCTGCAGATCGCTATAAATTATCTGAAGCACACCTGCTTACTCAACTTCGCGGGATAAAAAGCGCACGATCAGATTCTCCCGTTCTGGTGACTCAGCTCCCTGTTGAAATTCCCGGTAAGGCCATTCCATTTACGATAAGTGTTGATGACGGCGGTATCTCCTATCACTCCGTATTGGCGGACCACCTTGAAGAAAACGGCTGGCGCGGCCACTGTCTGATTACCACAAAATGGATAGGCCATCGGGGCTTTCTTGATAAGCACCACATACAGGATCTGCATGCCAGGGGACATCTCATTGGTACCCATACTGTAAACCATCCACAGTGGATCAATCATTGTTCATGGGAAAAACTGTTATATGAATGGCAGAGAAGCAAGGCAATCCTGGAAGATATTATCGGAGAAAGCATCATTGTGGGATCGGTTCCTGGTGGCTACTACTCGCCCCGGGTCGCCTCGGCTGCACAAGAGGCAGGACTTGAAATCCTGTTTACTTCCGAGCCGGAATGTCATGTGCGCAGGGTGAATGCTTGTTCTGTACTTGGCCGTTATACATTACGGCATGATTCCCCGGATAAGTTTTCAGCAAGCGTGGTCAGTACCAAACCGGCAACCCTGCTGAGGGAATGGGCCACATGGAATGGGAAAAAAGTGCTCAAAAACTCCCTGGGTTCCCGCTTTGAAACCCTGAGCAAGCTTATACATCGCAGCGTGAGCTAAAACTACTTCTGCCTTTCTGCCAGTCACCCCATCAAATATTTCAACAAATTATTCTGTTTATTCAGATAACTATTCTATCTATTCAATTAATTATTCAAGGAGTTGCATGATGAAAAGAATCAGTGTTTTTGGACTTGGTTATGTTGGCTGTGTGAGTGCGGCCTGTTTGGCAGATGCCGGTTTTGACGTTATTGGAATTGATATCAATGACGAAAAAGTCGATATGATAAATAAGGGACACTCCCCGATTATAGAGCCAGGACTTGATGAATTGTTGGCTAAAGTGGTCGGCGAGGGTAAGTTGCGTGCCACAACATCTTGTGAAGAGGCGGTGATTAATTCTGACCTGGCATTTATTTGCGTAGGAACTCCAGGTGATGAGCGCGGACAACTTCGTCTGAATGCCTTGAAAAATGTAAGTCGGGAAATTGGTCAGGTACTCAAGGGAAGCACCAAGCCCTATACCGTCGTGGTGCGAAGTACTGTGCTGCCAGGAACCACGCAAAGTATAGTGACATCCTCGTTGTTGGCAGCGGCTGGTGAGATTTTTCGGCCCTTTCTTAAAATGGCAATGAATCCCGAGTTTATCCGTGAAGGTTGTGCCTTGAAAGATTTTGCTAATCCTCCTTTTACCCTGGTTGGCAGTGAAGATGAAGACACCGAAACCGTGTTAAGGGATATCTATAAAAATGTGGATGCGCCTTATATCCAGACTAACCTGAAAACCGCAGAAGCAGTCAAATATTTATGTAATGCTTACCATGCTCTCAAGGTATGTTTCGCCAATGAAGCAGGGGATATCTGTGAATCCTTCGGGATTGATGCCCTGGAAGTGCTGCGTATTTTCTGTATGGATACCAAACTCAATATATCAGATGCCTACCTGCGCCCCGGGTTTGCCTTTGGTGGTTCCTGTTTGCCAAAAGATCTCAGGGCACTGCTTTATGCAACTCACCATGCTGATGTATCACTACCACTGTTTGAATCCATCCTGCCATCGAATGAGGCACAAATTGATCAGGCGATCACAAAAGTTCTCTCATCAGGAAAAAAACGCATCGGGATTATGGGGCTTTCTTTCAAACCGGACACCGATGATTTAAGGGAAAGCCCGATGGTGCGTCTTGTAGAAGCCTTCATCGGCAAAGGTTTGGATGTACGAATACTGGACAAGAATGTATCCATAGCAAAACTGACCGGCGCCAATCGACGCTATATTGTTGAGGAGATTCCGCATATTGCTTCGCTGATGTGTGATGACCATCAGGAGCTTCTTGCTCATTCCGAGCTTTTGGTCATTGGTAATGCCACACAAGAGAATGAAGAAATCCTGGAGCAGGTTGGCAGCGACTGCCAACTTGTTGATCTGACCCGGGGAACTGTTCCCGGCCAGATTTATAATCGGCGGGCAGCCTAGATGTTTCTGATTATAACTGCCGCCAGGGGCATTGTTTTTTCGTTTCTGATTGTTTTTTTTCTGAGTGCTGCAGAGCGTGCTGCTGGCTATCCGGGACAAGTGGCGACTCTTCCCCTTGAAAGTGTGGATACCAGTATTACCTTGTCTCCAGGAAAGAAGATTCGGGTCCGGGCAGAGGGAGATTTTCAGCAGGCATTACTGGATGCCGAAGCCGGAGATATTATTGAACTGGTGCCAGGTGCAAGCTATATAGGACCTTTTATACTGCCGTTTAAAACCGGTTCGCAGTGGATAACCATACGTTCCGGTAACGCCGATAACGCCTTACCAGAACCGGGGATGCGAGTTTCTCCGGAGTATGCACCGGCAATGGCCAAACTGGTTTCCAGAGAGGGGGCAGTCATTACAGCAGCGCCAGGCGCTCATCACTACCGTTTTATCGGGATAGAAGTTCGTCCCTATGTTGAGGAAGGCATTTGGTCGGGCATAAAACAGTTTTTCCATGAAGCTATGGAGCGTAAGGCATCCGTACCAATGGGTGCTGCCCTTACCAATCTTGTGATCTTATCCGATGAGTCCATGTCAGAGAGCGAAATTCCACATCACCTTATTTTTGATCGGTGTTATCTGCATGGAGAACCTCAGGTGGGCACACGGCGTGGAATTGCCATGAACTCGGCTTATACCGCTGTTGTAAATTCCTGGTTATCCGATTTCAAGGCAGTCGGTGTGGATTCCCAGGCAATAGCTGGCTGGAGCGGACCCGGGCCCTACAAGATTGTTAATAACTATCTGGAAGGGGCTGGCGAAAACATTATGTTTGGGGGTGGGGATCCTGGTGTTAAACAAATGGTGCCATCGGATATTGAAATCCGCAGAAATCATTTTGGTAAACCGCTTGCATGGAAAATGGACGAAGCTGTATATGAAGGCCGTCCCTGGGCCGTTAAAAATTTGCTGGAATTGAAAAATGCACGGCGCGTCCTGATTGACGGTAATCTGTTTGAATACAACTGGCCCCATGCACAAAATGGTTTTTCCATTCTGTTCACGGTGCGTAATCAGGACAATACAGCACCGTGGTCAGTGGTGGAGGATATTACATTTAGCAACAATGTAGTCAGACATGTGGCTGCAGGGATTAATATTCTTGGCCAGGATGATATTCATGACAGCCAGACAACCAGGAATATTCTTATTCGTAATAACCTGTTTGAAGATATGGGGGGTAAGTGGGGAAGGGGGCATCTTTTTCAGTTGCTTGATGGTATCGAAAATATCCGAATTGAACATAATACTGCCTTTAACATCAGCCAGATAGTGACCAGTGAAGGTAAGCCCCATAAGGCTGCTGTGATCTATGGCAACCAGTTTTTTTTTAATCAGGCCCGCACTAAAGATGAAGGTGCCATCAGCACTGAACGCAGTCTTTCATCCACATTGTCACACAGGGGCTTACCCAATTCAGCGCCGGCCCTGGTGCAGCGCAATGTGATGGCAATGACAGCGCTGTCGACATATCCAGGCAGAGAAAAACTGTCAAAAATCCTGTCCCAAAAGAATCAGCAGCCAGCGCACCGGTCTATGCAAACAACAGATATTGCCGAATCATTGCATCATGGTTTAAACAGTGTGCCAGGTTTTGATGCAGAAACACTTTGCGTCGCCATGGCAAAAAGTGAACAGCCTGCCTTTTGTCTTAAAGATAATCCCTTTTAATCCGACGCCAATTGAGCTTTACGTATATTTCTCTCCTGAACTTCATGGTTTTTGATGCGCTAATGTTTTCTTCCCTGACATGGTTTTGGTGCTCCACTGGCCTGCTTGTTTACACCTACTTTGGCTACCCCTTGATTATATGGTTATGGGCGCTGTGGGGAAGGCGGCATGTAAACCGCAAAACAACCATGAGATCGGTAAGTATAGTAGTCGTTGCACATAATGAAGAAGAGCGCATTGACGCACGAATACAGAATCTGCTGGCGCTGGATTACCCTCGCAATTTTCTTGAAATTATTATTGCCTCCGATGGCTCCAGCGACCGCACGGTATCAAGAGCGCAGCGCTATCAGGAACGTGGGGTGAGAGTCATTGAGTACAGAGGAAATCGTGGGAAACCTGCTGTACTGAATGATCTGATTCCACAACTGAAAAGTGAGATCGTGGTTTTTCTGGATACACGACAACGTATTAGTCCAGAAGCCTTGAGTGCATTGCTCATGAACTTTGAGGATCCTCAAACCGGTGTTGTCAGCGGTGAACTGATTCTGGAAGGGGAAAGCGATACAGAGGTTGGTGAAGGGGTAGGATTTTACTGGCGCTACGAAAAATTTATTCGTAGCTGTGAATCACGTGTTGATTCAACCGTAGGGGTGACCGGTGCCTTCTATGCCATACGGCGGAAACTCTATGAATCAATACCGGAAGAAACAATTCTCGACGATGTACTGATACCAATGAGGATTGCCCGTCAGGGTTATCGGGTCTTGTTTGAAAGTAAAGCCCGGGCCTATGACAAGGTGTTTAAACGTGCAGAAGCAGAATTTACCCGTAAGGTCAGGACCATTGCAGGGAACTTCCAGCTCTTTACCCTGGAGCCCTGGTTGTTCAATCCCTTCATCAACAGGCTCTGGTTCCAGACATATTCACACAAGTTAAGTCGCCTGTTCAGTCCGTTTTGCCTTGTCACAACGCTGGCATCCAATGTCCTGCTACTGGACCTGACGTTCTATCGCGTAGTGCTTGTCTTGCAGTTGCTTTTTTATAGCGCGGCAACTATTGGATACAGGACCCAGAGCGCGAAGAAGAAAGGCCCGCTTGTGAATATTCCCTATGCTTTTTGTCTGCTTAACTGGGCCACTATCATAGGATTTTTCAGATTTATCCTGCGTCGTCAGCGCGTTACCTGGCAAAAAGCCAGATGACAAGAATGGCCGGTAATGGCCTCTTATTCAAATAAGCTGTTTAGTCCACTTTGTTTAATCATTTAAACAAGTCAAGCAACCCCATCAAGCAAACAGTCAGTTTTCCAGGGACATCCTGAGTATGTCGGCCGGGTTTCAACCCTGCATCACTTTTATCGTTTCCCGAAGCCCTGGCTGTAAATAGTAGTACTGCCGGATTAATCAATCACCCTGTCAAAAGAACCTGAGGTTAATCCGGAAATTTAATCTGAGGAGACCAGAAATGCAAAAACTAGATATGTTCGACATGGCAAACAGTAATTTGTTTCCACTGGAAAGTGAAACCAGGCCTTGGGGAAAATGGAGTGTTCTTAATGAAGGCCCGGCCTACAAGGTGAAATTGCTTGAGGTAAATCCCGGCCATCGATTAAGTCTTCAGTATCACCAGCATCGGGCAGAGCACTGGTTGGTGGTATCCGGCAAGGCCCGGGTCGTGGTCGCTAACCAGGTACACGAATTGGGAGTACTGCAGGCAGCAGTTATTCCGGAACGAACAATCCATCGCATTGAAAATCCGATGTCAGAGATGCTCAGGATCATTGAGGTGCAGTTGGGTAATAAATTACTAGAAGAGGACATAGTCAGGCTTGAAGATGATTATGAACGTGAATTGTGCAATGGAGGATTGGAATAATGAAATATCTTGTAACAGGAGGCGCAGGCTTCATAGGCTCACATATTGCCCAACAGCTTGCAAAACAAAAGGGAGGCGATGTCACCATTCTGGACAACTTTTCCACTGGCAAACATGAAAATATCAAAGGGTTGCCAGTCAATGTTATCGAAGCTGATATACGGGATCTTGAAGCCGTGGAGAAGGCGACAAAAGGAGTTGATGTTGTTTTTCACCAGGCGGCACTGTGTTCTGTTGAACGATCCATTCAAAACCCGCTGTTGAGCCATGAGGTAAACGCCACCGGAACATTAAAAGTACTTGAAGCCTGTCGAAGAAATCAAGTCAGGCGTCTGGTATTTGCATCCTCCTCATCTGTCTACGGTGATACGGAAGTGCTGCCGAAGCATGAAAAAATGCCACCGTCGCCGCTATCTCCCTATGCTATTACCAAGCTGATGGGAGAATATTATTGCAGAAACTTCTGGCAAAACTATGGTCTGGAGACGGTGGTGCTGAGATATTTTAATGTCTTTGGACCCAGACAGGACCCTGATTCAGAATATGCAGCAGTAATTCCGAAATTTCTTGATGCTTTATTGGGTGGTAAGGCGCCCCGTATTTATGGGGATGGTTTACAAACCCGTGATTTTACTTATGTCGGTAATGTGGTTCAGGCCAATATTGCTGCAGCAACGGCATTATTTGCCGCCGGCGAAATTATAAATGTCGCCTGTGGTGATCGTTGGAGTTTACTGCATCTGCTCAACTGTGTGGAAAAGGAACTGGGAATGGATGTAGCGCCTGAATTTCTTGAACCCAGAAGTGGCGATGTCAGGCATTCCCAGGCAGCAATAGAAGTCGCAGAAACTATTCTCGGATATTCGCCGGAAGTAAGCTTTGAAGATGGACTGAAGGAAACTGTTGAGTGGTATGTGAGGACGCTGGGACAGCAGTCAAGGGCTGCAGAGTTCAAGCAAGCCAGTGGTAGTTAGCAAGTCAGTGCGCAAACCAGAAACAGTGGGTTTTTGAAAAGCCGGTATCTGGCAGAGGTAAAATGCCTGCTGCTTCTGTTTCGAGGTATGCTTCGGACCATAGCAGAAAGATAAAAAAACCCGGCCGGGAAAAAGTACCGCGGCCGGGTATGGATTTTCAACAATGTCAGTGAATTATTCTGTCATCATAATGATGTTGGTAATTGCACCGTACAAGTTATAGAAAGCTGTATCAGCCTGCAGGGGCGAATCAGCAGATTTTTTACTGGTGTAGAACACTGAGCCATTTCTTGAATATGTAACCTTCCCGTCAAGTACCTGAATGCGGAAAACATCTCCGCTGCTAAATCGGGTATCTGAACGGTAAGCACCAT
>JAUHWU010000058.1 GCA_030427065.1 Gammaproteobacteria bacterium
AAGCGAAAACAATGTTATTCGCCCCAATCGTCGTCCGGTCAGTTCGATGTCGCCAGTGTTTGTCTCCAAAGATGGCAAACCGTTTTTTATCACCGGAACGCCGGGTGGTTCGAAAATTATCAGTGCGAACATGCAGATGGTGCTGAATGTGCTCGAGTATGGCATGAACATAGCTGACGCTTCCGTTGTGCCGCGTATTCATCACCAGTGGCAACCGGATGTACTGGAAATAGAAAGCGGTATTAGTCCGGACACCGTCTCACTGTTAATGGAAAAAGGGCAAAACATTAATTTCAGCAAACGCAGTGCGGGAATGGGCAGTCTGCAAAGTGTGATGTGGAAAGATGATGTGTTCTACGGTTATTCTGACCCGCGCCGTCCAGGCGCAAAAGCTGTCGGGGTGGATTGACGACTATACTGAGGGCAAACGCATAGCATTTTCTAGCCAATGCTGCATAGCGCTTTCTGCTCCTCACCCAGCTGATCTAGTAGCGAACCGTCACGCCCGCAAGCAGGCTACGCTGGGCTCCTGGTCTCATGCCATTGGCAAGATCGCTGATATACAGGCTATCCAGTAGATTACGCCCCTGTATCCAGAAGGTCATATTACCCTGTTCGTTTGGCGTATAACTGGCGCGCGCAGAAAACAGGGTATGGCTGGGAACCCGACCAAGCACTACCGGCTCACGAATTTCCAGATAATCATCGGCTCCTACAATCTCCAGATCCTCATCCGCCAGCAGCAGATTTTCCGTATTTGCCGGATCGGTATAGAAATCGCCAACGTAGCTCAGCGTAGCGCTCACTTCCAGTCCCATACTATGCTGGAAACCGACACTGAGGCTGCCAACATGCCGGGGAATCTCCGGTACACGGTTGCCATCAATGATTCCGCCATCAAAGCCGGTTTCTGTGTAAGTCAGGGCTGCCTGGGTAAACCAGTTAATGGCCTGATCAAACCTGGGGGCCGTGTCGTAGCGCAGGCCCATATCAAACCCATAGGAGTGTGAGCCACCACTGTTGATGACTACCGCATCGCCGTCACCCAATGTGATTGGTAACTGCACAATGGTATTTTTCAGCTTGCTGTAAAATACCGATGACTCCATTTTCAGGCCCATTACCGCAGTACTGCGAAAACCGAACTGGGAGTTCACACCGATTTCCGGAATCAGCGGAAAGCCGGACGCTGTCCGCGCCATGGCTGGTGAGTAGCCGCGTTGAATGCTGGCGAAGATCTCGGTGTCTTCCAGACCGTCATAAAGCAAACTGATACCAGGCAGCAGCACGTCGTTATGATCGGAAAGTCGGGGATTATGGGGGCCAGGGTCAAAAGCGACAGGGTGGCGTTGCTTGCTCTGGGAAAAATATTCTCCACGTAGCCCGGGAGTCAATGTCCAGTCACCAAAGTGAATTATGTCCTGGATAAAAAAGGAGCCGGCTTCGGCAATGTATTCTTCATTGCGGGTTAGCTGACCTCGATTACCTTCAGTCAGAATTTCGCCCTGACTTCCTTCGCTGCGGTTGTCATCCAGCGTATGGCGCTCGGCGCGTAATCCCCACTGCAGCGTGTGACTTAAGTCAGCAAGCAAAATATTACGTTTTTCCATGCGTGTCTCAATGCCCATGGTGCGGTAATGACGATCACGACTGACCATGACACCCTGCTCGCCGGCGATGAAGCGATCCTCTTCATCCTCGTAGACAAAATCAGGCAGCGCACCTACCAGTATTGATTCAGGGTCGATGGTAAAACGCGGGCGGTCGAGGTCGGTGTTAAAGAACTTGGTGGACATGCTGAAGTCTTCGTCCAGCTGCCAATCGTGGGTAAGATCGAATTTTACATAGTCGATGGCAATAGTATTGAATTGCTGACCGAAGCGATCCAGTTTGCGGCGCGGGGCAGCGCTAAACTCGACAGGTGTCAGGTTACTTTCATCATAGTCAGAGCGTTCACGGAAGTAGGTGAGCGAGCTTGCCAGAGTGTGGCGAGGGTTTATCTGCCACTGGATACTCCCGTAGAGATCGTCGAACTGGGTACTCTCGGTATCGAAAATACCATCGCCATTCATCCCGCTATAGGACAGCACCAGGCCGACATCATCCTGCATGCGGGTATGCATGATATGACGCTTGTTGGTATTGAGATTTCCGGCAGCAACTTCGACGGTTGTTTCCGGGGTTGGCGTTGCGAGTTTATTGCGGAAGTTGATAACCGCGTGATTATTGAGCGGGCCATGGATGATCATTCCGTTGCCACGCAGTACTTCCACACGTTCCAGACGCTCCATAGGAGGAGTGTAATGGGTGCTGGAATCCAGATAGGTGGAAGCATTGATTGGAGAGCCATCTTCCAGCAGCAGTACCTTGCGTGAACGACGTGCCGAAGCGCCACGTACACCGATACCGGAGCGCCGACCCAGAGCGTCATCATCAATAGTAAAGACACCTGGCACAAAATCCAGAGCGTCATGAAGTGTTAGAGGCCGATAGTCGCGGATTTCATCAATCGTGAGGTTGGTGGCTGCACCTGACGACATACGACCCTGTGTGGGTACTACTTCACGGACATTGATGGCAGGAATGCGGTTGTAAGCCTCAGGATTCTGCTGAGCCATAGCGATATCGGCAGACATTAGCAGTGTGAGGCCGGCAATGGCACTTACCAGAGCAGAATAATGAAATGGTGTGGTCCTGGTGATGTTTGCATGGTGCACGCGAAATCTTTCCCCGTATTTTTATAATCGCGGGCGATGGTAGTAAGAATTCACAGACAATAACAGGGAAGAGCTCCCGCGGAGTTCGGGAAAAATTCCCAAAAGTCCCGGGCAGGCCAGGCGGGATCAGCTGGGCGTCTGTCTAATCCAGCCTAAACTGTCACCAGTCCTTCGCTGATGGCAAGACGAATCAGCTCCTGGGTATTGCTGACATGAAGTTTCTCCTTGATCAGGGTGAGATAGTTGGACACCGTCTTGGCGCTGATTGAGAGTTCCTTTGCGATGTCTTCTACACTGTAGGCTTCAGCATAAAGGCACAGAATCTGGAATTCGCGGCTGGTGAGTGAGGTAAACTGAGAGCTGGAGTTTCGTGTTTTTTGTACTACAAGTGATTGGGCGATCTTCGCATCTATGAAGAGATCGCCTGCAGCGATGCCCCTTATTGCATCCACCAGGGTTTCCGGTGGGCTGTTCTTGCTGATGTAGCCTGCAACTCCTGTCTGCAGAACATGTTCCACAAAGGCAGTATTTTCATGCATGGTGAACACCAGTATACGGGTTTGTGGGTGCAGTTCCCGAATGCGCCGGATCGCTTCAAGTCCTCCGATACCCGGCATGGTCAAGTCCATAACCAGTATGTCTGGCTTATGCTTTCCGACTTCCGCCACTGCCTGTTCACCACTGGTGGCTTCTGCAATGACATCTATATCATTGAGATTTTCCAGTAAGAAACGATACCCTGCACGAACGACAGCATGATCATCCACCAGCATGACGCTGATTTTCTCAGTAAGCCGGGGCTTATTCATATCATGTTTCTCCAACAGTGAGTCTTTCGACTCTTGCTTCAATGGCGGTCCCGACTGTGTTCGCACTGCTTAATTGGAAGCTGCCCCCCAATGCCCGGATGCGCTCCTCCATGCCGGCGATACCCATGCCCCGCGGTGTTCCTGCTATATCGAAACCGCATCCATTGTCGCGGATGCTGAGACAAACTTCCTGCCCATTACCGGACAATGTTATTTCGACACTGCTGGCGCAGGCGTGCTTCGCTACATTGGTCAGTGCTTCCTGGACAATCCGGTAGAGGTTGATGCATTTATCCTGGTCCAGTGAAGAGACATCACCATGAATGCGTAAACTGCAAAAACAGTCATGGTGATCATTCCAGTCATCCACCATCTGTTCCAGCGCCTTACTCAGCCCCAGATCATCCAGTACACTTGGCCGTAGTCGGCTCATCATACTGCCTACCCGTTCGGAAATCCGTGCGGCGATTGTTTCAATTTTCTGTCCGCCCTCACGGGCAAGCGCTGTATCTGCACTGGTATTATTGGAAAGTGAAAAGGCGATGGCTTTAATTGCACTGATCGACTGACCCATTTCATCATGTAGCTCCTGCGCCAGAAAGCGCCTTTCTTCCTCCTGAATTATCAGTGAACGACGAGTCAGGCGGTCATTTTCTGATTTGCTATCCTGCAATACCCGTTTCAGCTGGTTGAGTTTATCGGCAATCAATTTCAGCTCTGGTAATGACGCACGTGGTATCTGTCCGGTGAAATTGCCATGCTCCGCATCCTCGAGACTTTCGACAATTGCCTCTACGGGCTTGAGCCAGCGCCCAAGAATGAAAAACAGGATAGTATTTACCAGAAGCAGAATCAGCAGCAGAACCAACAGAATGTTTCTGCTTTCGAGCCAGACTTCTTCTATTTCATCAGCGGGATTGCTGCGAATGACGATTCGCTCATTATTTTCGCCTCCCAAAGCGTGGATAAAAGTACGCGGTTCTGGCGTTACCATTCGAATAAACCAGGAAGGGGCGTTGATCTCTTGAGCCGCTGCACTCACCATTTTGAACCGGCCTTCGCCTTCAATACTAATCTCCATATGACGGAGATCCTGGAGCGCCTGCAGGTAAGCGACGAGTTCATCAATTTCAGTGTCAGTAATGCGCTCGGCGGGCAATGGTATAAGCGTATCCAGCATGCGCCAGGTCAGCTCGGCAGTGGAGTCGACCTCACTGCTAATTCTGCTATTGGCGTTTCTGACCTGCAGGCTCACTCCCAAACACATACCTGTAGCGAAGAGTAGAGTAACTATAATGCTGAGACGGATACGAAGACTCATGATGAGCTCATATTAAAAAATACAAGTTCAGGATGATAATTCATGGTAATGGCAGGAGTACAGAAACGGCGGAGCTTTGAAGTCCAGGTGTGGGGTCGTAAGGGTCAGCTGCTGGTCCGGTAACTTGGTTATCCGGTTTTAACTCTGATGATGACAAGCTATGAGGCTTCATACTGCGATTTATGACAGTGCCCTTGAGCAGGAATAGACAGGTAGATATTACGCGTCCTTATCAGCCGGTTTGATTTTGCTTCGAGCTGATTTTAAGCATATTCAGACGAAGTTGTTTCTCTGTCTCTATTATTATGAAAAGCACGATACCGACACAGAAAATAATGACGCCATCCCAAAAGGGCACGGGATTGGTGCCGAAAACTGCCTGCAAAAGCGGGATATAGGTAATGGCAAACTGGGCAGCGGTTACGCCGATGACCGTGGCCCAAACCACTTTTGTACCTTTGACAGCTTCCCAGGTTAACGATGTGCCATAAATGTTTCTGATAAAGAAAAGGTGGAAGATTTCCATTACTACCAGGGTGTTCAGTGCGATGGTACGTGCCAGATCAATCGAATAACCCGCATCGATTGCATAACTGTACATTCCATAAACACCACCCAGGAACAGGCTCGAAACCAGCAGGATATGCCATAACAGTTCGCCGGATAGCAGTGGCTCATTTCTGGAGCGCGGTGGACGGTGCATGGTATTGGCTTCGGTTGGTTCAAATGCCAGAGCGATGCCGAGCGTGACGGCAGTAATCATGTTGATCCAGAGAATCTGTATGGGTGTGATTGGCAGGGTCATGCCGAACAGCAAGGCCACGACAATAGTCAAGGCTTCGCCGGCATTGGTGGGCAGGGTCCAGCTTATGACCTTTTTGATGTTGTCATAAACTGTCCGTCCCTCTCTTACAGCGGCGGCTATGGAAGCGAAGTTGTCGTCGGCAAGAACAAACTCGGCCGCTTCTTTCGCCGCATCGCTGCCTTTAAGCCCCATGGCAATGCCGACATCGGCGCGTTTTAGTGCCGGCGCGTCATTGACGCCGTCCCCGGTCATGGCAACAGTCATATGATGTGACTGCAATGCCATCACCAGCCGCAACTTGTGCTCTGGACTGGTGCGGGCAAATATATCCGTATCAAGGACAATCGCCGCAAGAGCAGAATCATCCATGGCGTCAAGATCAGCACCAGTTAATACCTTGTCCGGATTTTGCAGGCCGATCTGTTTGCCGATAGCTGCGGCAGTTGCCTTGTGGTCGCCGGTAATCATTTTTACGCGAATTCCCGCGCTCTTGCATTCAGCGATAGCCCTGATAGCTTCCGGACGCGGTGGATCAAGGAGTCCCACCAGACCGATTAATATCAGACCCTCCTCAACATCGGAGAATTCAAGAACGGTGTATTCCGCAGGTACCGGTTTAAGCGCAAATGCCAGCACCCGTTGTCCACCTGCGGCAATGTCCTCAGCCTTTTCATGCCAGTATTTCGTATTCAGCGTCTCGCTTTGGCCGGGTTCTGTGCGCTGCTGTTTGCACATCGCCAAAATTTTCTCTGGTGCCCCTTTGACGAAAATAAAGGCTTGATGATTATGATCATGATTAAGCGTGGCCATAAAACGATGCTTGGCATCGAAAGGGATAACGTCGGTTTGTGTCCAGCTGGCGATTTCCTGTTTAATGTTGATACCGACTTTGCCGGACATCGCAAGCAGGGCGCCTTCCATCGGGTCGCCTTCGACGCTCCAGACGCCATTGCGTTCATACAGGGATGCGTCGTTACATAAAGCTGACGAACGACCAAGTTCATTAAGGATGTCATGATCGCTGGCATCGACAGCAGCATCGTTGAGTCTGATCTCTCCCCTGGGTTCGTAGCCTGTGCCTTCCAGAGAAAAGGTATGCGCCTGTGTCACGAGCGAGCCCACCATCATCTCGTTGCGTGTCAGGGTTCCTGTTTTGTCGGTACAGATTACCGAGACAGAGCCCAGAGTTTCGATAGCGGGTAAGCGTCTTACGATAGCTTTGCGTCGGGCCATGGCCTGGACACCCACCGCAAGTGTGATGGTCAAGACAGCAGGCAGGCCCTCAGGGATGGCAGCCACTGACAGGCCAACTACAGCCATGAACATGGTGGAGAAGTCGAAATGTTCCACAAAATAGCCAAAGGTCAGGAGCACAACTGCTATTATTAGAATGAGAATGGTCAACCATCGTGCAAACACATTCATTTGCTCCACCAATGGCGTGGTCAGTGTTTCGACTGTGGAAAGCATACCGCTGATACGGCCGATCTCTGAGCTGTCACCGGTTGCCACCACGATGCCCTGACCTTGTCCGCTGGTCACCAGAGTTCCGCTATAGGCCATGCATTCCCTGTCACCGAGGGAGGCATCGGGTTTGACGGCTGAGGTCTTTTTATCTACCGGCAACGATTCGCCGGTCAGGACAGCCTCCTGAATCTGCAGGCTGCTGGAGCGCAAAATTCGCAGATCCGCAGGCACTTTGTCACCCGCTTCCAGTAATACGATGTCCCCGGGAACAAGCTGTTCGCCCTCGACTTCTTTTCGCTCGCCATCGCGGAGCACGGAGGCCTTGAGTGCGAGCATTTTATGAATCGCATCCATCGCCTTTTCGGCCTTGCCTTCCTGTATGTAGCCAATTATGGCATTGGCGATGACGACAGCGAGGATTACCAGGGTGTCAAAAATATGGCCAAGCGCTGCAGTGATTACGGCAGAGCCCAGCAGGACATAAATCAGGATATTGTGAAAATGCAATAAGAAGCGAACCAGCCCACTGCGTTTGGCTGTTTCCTGCAATCGGTTGGGTCCGTATTTTTGCAGACGTGCCGCAACCTCAGTATTCGTAAGACCATTTTTGTCTGCACTTAATGCATCAAGCACATCCTCAACTGTTAAAGTATGCCAGTCAGGTCCGGAAGGCGTTTCGTTTTCCTGCTTCATTAACCGGGTTCCTTCAGATAGCGAGGGATATGCAGCTCAGGTAGTGATCGCAACTTTAAGTACGCCGTCCCGTTGATGGGAAAAAAGCTCGTAAGCGTCCTCGATGTCATCAAGTGTATAGTGATGTGTGACCAGCGGTTTCAAGTCAACCCGATGACTTTCAATGATGTTCATCAGGCGTCTCATGCGTTCCTTGCCGCCAGGGCAAAGGGAGGTCACGATGCGGTTGTCTCCCAGTCCGGCATGGAAGGCATCCAGGGGTATTCGTAAATCTTCTGAATAGACGCCGAGGCTGGAAAGGGTGCCCCCTGGTTTCACTACGCGCAGGCAGGCCTCAAAGGTCGACTGAAGGCCCAGCGCCTCGATGGCAGCATCAACACCGCGGCCTTCTGTCAGCCTGAGTATTTCGTCAACAACATCGACCTTGCTGAAATCAATCACCTCATCAGCCCCCATTTGTCTGGCCACAGCCATGCGCTCCGGCACGGTTTCCACGGCAATGATCCTGGAAGCACCTCGCAGTCTTGCGCCGGCAGTAGCACATAAACCAATGGGGCCCTGGGCAAACACTGCTACTACATCACCTATCTTGATATTGGCGGCTTCCGCACCGGCAAACCCGGTGGACATGATGTCCGGGCACATGAGTACCTGTTCGTCAGTCAGACCGTCGGGGACGGGGGCGAGATTTGCCATGGCGTCAGGAACGCACAAATATTCCGCCTGTGAGCCATCAATGGTGTTGCCAAATCGCCAACCTCCCAGCGGTTTCAGGCCATGCCTGGAGCTTTGTCCATCCTGCGAATGTAATCCATCAAGACAGGCATAGGAGTGCCCGCTGGGACATATGGCGCCTGCAATAACACGTTGTCCTTCTGTGTAGCCGGTAACGTTTGACCCCAGCTTTTCAATCACACCAACTGGCTCGTGCCCGATGGTGAGTCCTTTTGCCACCGGGTATTCGCCCTTGAGAATATGGATGTCGGTACCACAAATCGTCGTAGTCGTTATGCGGATCAAGGCATCATTGGGTCCAATTTCAGGGACAGGCTTTTCATCCAGTATTATGCGACCTGGTTCAATAAAAAGGGCGGCTTTCATCTTGGTGGTCATGACAATTCCTTCTGGTCTGCTGGTTTAATGAATTCTAAAATCAAGTGGCTTCAGAATAACTTGATTTGTATCAACAAGGGGAAGAGCTTGAGATGGAAAGATGTGTGCGTTCCCATGTGATGAGTATTCAATCAGACATGTAGCATGACTATCGGTCTTTCAGACTTGTTAATTAAGTATTCAGTTACACCGCCCATAATCATCTCCCGGATGCGCCCGCGGGTATAGGCACCACAAAGAAGCAGGTCAGCCTTTTGTTCATCAGCCGCCTGTTCAAGGGTTTTACCGGTATTTTTCCCTTTGACAACATGAGAGCGGGCTTTGATACCGTGAGCTGAAAGGTAAGAGCACATTTCTTCACCTGTCGGCCCTTTCCCGCTTTGTTTTCCCACAGTAAGCAGCGTCACTTTTTTGGCTGTTTTCAATAAGGCTAATGTTTCATGCACCAACAATGCTTCCGCCCTTCCACCATTCCATGCAATAGCAATGTTATTGGTAGACAGGTTAACTTTTTCCTGTGGTAACAGAAGTACGGGTGTAGAGGCATCAAGAAGGGCTGATACCATTATGGTATACGCTTTCTGGCCACCATTTTTGGGGGGACGTGAGACCACAATCAAATCATGTAATGGGCCAACAGATCCAAACAAGGCCCCGGGATCTCCTTCTCTGGTTTTGTATATGGCACAGGGTTTTTCCGGGCTACCATGCCTGGTGGATATGGGGTAAGCATGTTTTTTAGCCATGCGTTCAAATAATGCCTTTGCATTGGCTGCCGACTTTTTGATTTCTTCATCATTGTCGATAGTCCAGACAGGAGAGACCAGGGCGGCTCCGGCCCATAATTCTCCACTGTGGATATCAATGGGTGTCTCTTTCCCTGGCTGAACATGGTAGCCGACAATGTCGGCATTGAGAGATTTTCCCAGTTTGAATGTGGTGTCCAAAGCGCAGATACACTCCATTCTGTCGGCCACAGGTATTGTAATAGATCTCATGATGCTTGCTCCCCCGTTAAATTGTCAGGTAATAACCTGTATGAATTAATTTTTGATGGTTTTCTCTTTAATTATCGTAAGAACATAACGCAAAATGCTATTGGATGTATTTTTTTTATGATAGGAATAACCTTTCATTATTATTTGCAGTATTTTTTTTCACCAAATTTACAATCGACAAGGTCTGGGCTTTCAAATTTGTCGCCAGAACAGTAATTTTAAAATCAGGACATGATGAATATGAAACGGTTCTCAAATATACTTTTTGTAAGCAATTCAGAGGGTGATGAAAGCGCGGCATTTCAAAGAGCGCTTAACCTGGCAAAGAACAATCAGGCTCGACTAAAGGTAATCTCTGTTTTTGAACCACCCCGAAGCAGGACAGACAAAAATCTGCTTGACCTCTTGATAGGGGAGCAACGGGAACATCTTGAAGGATTGGTAGAGAATTCTGACTTGCCAGAAGGGGATATTGAAATAAAAGTCCTGGCAGGAAAGCCTTTTCTTGAAATCATAAGGGAAGTAATCCAATACGGGCATGATTTACTGATCAAGCCAGTTGAAAATGAATCACAAGTGTATGGTGGCACGGATATAAAGTTGCTGCGTAAATGCCCTTGTCCCTTGTGGATCATCAAAGATGTTCATTACCAGGATTATGACAAGATACTCGTTGCACTGGATTATGAACCGGAAAACCCTGAAAGTGCTGCGCTAAATCAACAGCTTTTAGAGCTTTCTTCCTCGCTGGCAATCGCTGAATTCGCTGAACTTCATATCGTACATGCATGGCAATTTGAGCTTGAGAGTAAATTCAGGTCTGTGCGCATGGATTTCTCAGATGCTGAAGTTGATGAAATGGTTAGAAACGAAGGCATAAGTCGGCGTCACTGGCTTAATGAAATAACCAATAAACATCTGAAATCGCTCGGTAAAAAGGCAGCTGATTACCTGCAACCTGAACTTCACCTGATAAAGGGTGATGCCAGGGATGTTGTCCCACAATGCGCCAGGAAAGTAGGCGCAGAATTGATCATCATGGGTACTGTGGGCCGCTCAGGGATTCCCGGTTTTTTTATTGGCAATACGGCTGAACAAATTTTAAATCAAATAGATATCTCTGTGTTAGCCATAAAGCCTGCCAAGTTTGTCTCTCCGGTACAGTTATAGGTAAAGATTGCGGATTTCAAATGCCTGTTATTGAATTTGATAATGTAGCTTCGAGTGCAACAGCTTTCTAACCTTGTCAGGTAATTTATGCCAGAACTGACCTTGATTCACACGTCGCCTTTCTATGAATTGACAGCCTTGCTTGTGCTTGCAGCAGTGGTGGGTTTTACCGGCCTCCTGTTGCGTCAGCCCATGATTGTGAGTTTTATTGCAGTGGGTGTGCTGGCCGGACCTTCGGTACTTGATATTGTCCAGTCACACGAAAACATCGATTTATTGGCTGAACTTGGCATTGCTGTATTGCTTTTTCTGGTGGGGCTTAAACTCGACATCAAGCTGATCCGTACACTGGGTGCGGTATCGCTGGCTACCGGCCTGGGACAGGTGCTGTTCACCTCTGTAATCGGCTTTGTGTTGGGATTGATGCTTGGACTGGATAGTACCAGTGCTGTTTATGTTGCCGTAGCGCTGACATTTTCCAGCACTATTATCATCGTCAAACTGCTGACAGATAAACGTGAAGTGGATTCCCTGCATGGCCGTATCGCAGTGGGTTTCCTCATCGTACAGGATCTGGTTGTAGTGCTGTCAATGATGGTGCTTTCAGCTTTTCGTGTAGGAACTCCCGAGATAGCAGAGGGAGGCGCTGCAGAGCAAGTAGTCAGGGTGTTGATCTATGGGATGGTTTTGCTGGTGTTGCTCGGGCTTTTTATACGATACCTGGCGGTGCCTGTTACCTCGCAGATAGCAAAATCATCGGAGTTACTGGTTACGTTTGCCATAGGCTGGGCGGCGTTATTGGCCGTGCTGGGAGATTATATTGGTTTCAGCAAGGAACTGGGTGGTTTGCTTGCAGGCGTATCGCTGGCGTCTACCCAATACAGGGAGGCCATCATTGCCCGGCTTACCTCGCTGCGGGACTTTTTACTGTTATTCTTTTTCATTGCACTGGGTACCCGGCTTGATCTTGGATTACTGGGATCCCAGCTAATACCGGCCCTGGTGTTCTCACTGTTTGTACTTGTGGGTAATCCGCTTATTGTGATGGCGATAATGGGCTTTATGGGTTATCGGAAGCGCACCAGCTTTCTGGCAGGATTGACGGTGGCGCAAATCAGTGAATTCTCTTTGATTTTCATGGCCATGGGCGTGACCCTCGGCCATGTGGGTACTGAATCTTTGGGACTTGTGACCCTGGTTGGTCTTGTCACTATTGCCCTCTCTGTTTATATGATCACCTACTCTCATCCATTATTTCGCAGGCTGGAACCGGCATTTGCCCTGTTCGAAAGGAAGGTGCCTCATCGGGAGGCGGCATTTGAGCAGGAGCCTCAAAGTCAAAAGGCTTATGATGTAATTCTGATTGGACTGGGCCGTTACGGGACTGCCATAGCAAATCAATTGAATAAAACGCAGTGTAATCTGCTGGCAATAGATTTTAATCCTGATGAAGTAAAGCGATGGCGACGAAAGGGCATTGATGCCATTTACGGAGATGCGTGTGACCAGGACTTTATAGAGTCAATACCGCTGCAAGGTGTGCGCTGGCTGATTGCAGCGATGCCCCAGCATGAGCTGGGCTTGACCCACGAAGATCCGCGCCTGGTATTGATTGAAGGGCTTAAACACAGGAAATTCCCCGGCAGGATTGCTGTGACAACACATCACACCCATGAAGTGGAGTTTTTGAAATCCAGAGGGGCAGACCTGGTGCTGCAACCTTTTCATGATGCCGCTGAACGGGCCGCGGAATACTTAATGAAGTAACTTTTGTTGCTGGCGGTGATTAAGGCTATCAGGGGTTTAATCTGCATCATTGTCATAAAGTGAGGAAAGTTTGAGGCCCATTGCGGTGGCGCGTTTACGCCATAGTTTTCTGGCATGTTCCTGCATATCTACCTGTTTGTCTTTTTCATCCATGATTTCCAGACCAAGCAAGGTTTCCAGAATGTCTTCCAGCGTGACGATGCCTGCCATACCTCCATATTCATCGACGATCATGATGATATGTAAGCGATGTGTGATAAGCAGTTCAAATGCATCATAAACAGTTTTTGTTTCGAGCATAGCCTTGAGCTCCCGTTGGTACTGCTTCAGATTGCTTTCTGCATTACCGCGGGCTTTAGCCAGCATTAAATCACTCTTGAGAACGAAGCCAGTGAGGTGTTCGCGATCCTCAATATAGATTGGCACCCTTGAAAATCGCGAATCATGATAGGCGCTAAAAAAAGTATCTACGGTCATTGCTTCAGGCAAGGAAAAAACTACTGGCCTGGGCGTCATCACCGCTTTAACCGGCGTTTCATGTAACAGAAATATATTTCTCAGGATGCGTGATTCATGTTGGTTCAGCTGCCCTTCCTGTTCTCCCAGTTCGGCCATTGCTACAAATTCAGCCCGGGAAAATCCTTCCGGTCCTTCATTTGTAGCGATGCCACTGGTGATTTTTTCTGAAAACCAGACAAAGGGCGAAAGAATCCAGACCAGTATTTTTAAGGAGCGCGCAGTGAAACCTGCTAATTGACGCCAATAGACAGCGCCAAGTGTCTTCGGAATGATTTCAGAAAAAACCAGAATCAGCAGGGTAAGTACGGCAGAAGCTGCGCCGACCCAGGCGCTGCCAAAAACGATTGCGGCCTGCGCCCCTGCGCCTGCAGCTCCAATAGTGTGAGCAAAGGTATTAAGGGTAAGGATTGCTGCCAGAGGTTTATTGATATCTTCTTTAAGCTCCCGCATCAACGGGCCACTTGAGTGTTCCTGCTGCTCCATCAAAGTGATGTGAGCCTTGGAGGTACACAGTAATACTGCTTCAGAAATAGAACACAGGAAGGAGAATATCAGCGCTATAGCGATATAGACGACAAGTAACGTCATTAATGTATATTTACCTCATTTCAATGGGTTACAGGTAAAAAGAAATATCGCTATCTACCGATTTAACAACTCTTTTTTTTGCACGTCCCCATTGCCCTGGGGGAAAGCATTCCCGCATTGAAAACGAGATAGTTTGTTTGGCAGTATCCGATTCGAAGCGAAAGAATAAACGCTCAAAACCCCCAGCGTCCACCCTTGCGTTACCTTTATGGCTTTTTTTCTCCGCGACACTGGGGCTCAATTTTAGGGAATATATATTCTCGCTATGTCTGATTTTTACTTTTCTGCGCAGCATTCTGTGCAGTCATAACCGTGTAACAGTTGCACTGCTATTCGTTTTTGCTGTTTGTAAGAAGCGCCGATTAGAGATTTTTTTCCAGATTGCGTACAATACCCCCCGCAAGTGCTGATGGTGCTATTAACCACTCAGTCTTCAGTCGATAAGACAAAGGCTTTAACCAGCTCTTTTCGACACTCAATATCTGGCAGGAAAAGTCTGAACAGTTTTCAATTAATTGTTCTGTGTTATTCAACACCCCGGTGAGTAACGTAAGCAAAATTATTCCTGCCAGTCGCCAGCAAGGTGCTTTTTATTACTGATCATTAGTGGTCGCAATGAACAGACCCGATAACGCTGAACATCAATCACGTATTGATGTTAAAAAATAATCACTATGAAATCGAAGCAGTCGGCCTTCTGGTCTGGCTGTGTTTATTCACTATTCAAAAAAGGTTATTTATGAAACTCAATCCTCCGTTCAGAGCGGATCATGTAGGCAGTCTGTTACGTATACCTGAACTTAAGGAAGCCAGAATCAAGTTCGAGTCTGGCAAGCTTAGCGCCGATGAACTGAAGAAAATTGAAAATGAGAGTATTGTCAAAGTCGTCAACCTGCAGGAAAAAGCTGGGCTGAAGAGCATAACCGACGGTGAACAACGACGAAAATTTTTCCATGTGGATTTTCTGGAAAAACTGGAAGGTGTGGAAGTTTCTCACGGTGAATATGAAATCAAGTTTCGTGCAGAAGAAGGCAGGGATGTCTCACTGGTACCTCCGGTACTCAATGTTACTGGCAAACTTGGCAGGCCGGACAATGGCGTCGTTCTGGAAGATTTTAAATTTCTGAAATCCGTCGTCTCCAGAGGCAATACGCCAAAAATCTGCATACCCTCACCCAGCATGCTGCATTTTCGTGGCGGTCGTGACGGAATTGACGAAAAAGCCTATCCTGATATGGATAACTTCTTTGCCGACCTTGCGCACATTTACCAGCAGGAAATTGCTGACTTGTATGAAGCGGGCTGTCGTTACCTGCAGCTGGACGATACCAACCTGGCCTATCTGTGTGACCCGGAACACTGTGAACGTGTCAAAGGGCTTGGTGAAGATCCAGACAAACTGCCCGGAGTCTATGCCAAACTGATCACTGAATGTCTGAAGCAAGCGCCTGAAGACATGACGACTGCCATTCATCTTTGCCGCGGTAATCATAAAAGTGGTTGGGCAGCAGAAGGCGGCTATGAGCCTGTTGCGGATGTGATGTTCAATGAGACCGGCGTAGATACTTTCTTCCTCGAATATGATGATGAACGTTCCGGTGGTTTCAGCCCATTGCGTTTTGTCCCGAAAGACAAAACCATTGTGCTGGGCCTGGTGAGTAGTAAAGTGTCGAAACTTGAAAGCGCCGAACCCATCATTGAACGTATCAAGGAGGCCGGCGAATACATAGACCTGAACCAGTGCTGTCTCAGCCCTCAGTGTGGTTTTTCAAGCACCGAAGCTGGCAACGATATCAGCATGAAAAATCAGTATAAAAAACTGATGTTGGTTGTCGACATCGCACAGGAATTTTGGGGCGACAGCATCAAGCAGGCGAATAATTCCTGAAAAATTTCCCATCTCACTTGATGCAGTAAAAAAAGGCCGGGTGAATATCCCGGCCTTTTTTTTTCTTTCAGTTTTTGGGTGATCGGGTTACTTTCCCACAATACAGCCGGCACATGCTGTTTAGAATAATTGAACCAGTCCCAGCAAAATTGCATAACGAGCGCCTTTGCCCAGGCCGGTTAACAGCACGAAAAGCGGAAACGGCACGCGCATGATGCCGGCGATAAAGGTGAGTGCATCTCCGCCAATCGGCGCCCAGGCCATGAGCAGGCTCCAAACACCGTATTTTTGGAACCAGTGTTGCGCTTTGTCCAGACGGTCGGGCTTGAAAGGAAACCACTTGCGATCCTGGAAGTGCAAAAGGTAACGTCCAAGGGCCCAGTTCACACAGGCCCCCAGGGTATTGCCAAAGGTGGCCCAGGCAAACAGCGTCCAGGGATCGTGCCCGGCAGCGAGCAGGCTCGCAAATAGCACCTCTGAGTAGGCCGGCAGAATGGTGGCCGCCAGGAAGGATACGGCGAATAGAGTCAGATAGGGGGTCATGATTCAGCACCGGATTTCTTCAGTTCAGCGGCATCCACGATAGCGCGGAACAGCCGTCGCTGGGCTGGTTCCATGGGCAGGTATTCCGGATGCCATTGCACACCGATAAGAAATTCATGGGCTGTTGATTCGATAGCCTGTACCAGGCCATTATCTTCCCGCGCAGTAATCTGAATGCTTTCACCGATGCTATCCACCGCCTGGTGGTGCAGGGCATTCACCCGACAGGTCGTGAAGCGCAATATGCGAGCGAGCTGGCTGCCTTCTTCGATACGAACCTGCTTGACAGGAAATATGCTGCGCGGCAGTGGGGCTTCCTCGTAAAACTCCAGTATTTCATTATGCAGCGTTCCACCGGTGACCAGGTTGAGCAATTGCGCACCCCGGCAGATCCCGAGAACAGGTAGTCCGGCGTCGAGCGCCTTGCGGGCCAGATCATATTCCATTTCGTCGCGCTTTTGGTCGAAACGGTCCGGTTTTTTGATACTGAACAGACGCCGGACCAGGAAGATTAGCGGGTACAGAATCCACTTCAGCCAGGAAGATTCCCGGGTCTGATGAACCGCTTCCCTGACATGGCGCAACTCGCCTTTCTTTTGTTCCGGTTCAATATCTGCGCCGCCACCGATGATGATTGCATCCAGTTGAGCAAGATTGAAACCGCGTCGTGGCGTAATACGTAAGGCACGTCCACCCTGGAGTCTCACCCTCAGCGCAGCAAACCACCAGGCAGCATAACCACCGCGATCCGGACCACTGATACCAATGACGGGGCGTTTCACTTCTGATAGTCCAGTTGCAGTACTTTTGCTACATGAGCAGCCCAGGCGGCGTCGGAATGAAACAACGAGGGCGGATTTTTATCCAGGTAATCGTCACACAGGCCTTGCAGTGCTTCTTCATTATGGGCCAGCTTTTCCACTTCCACCCAATACATCCACTCACCGGCCACATTCCATTGTGGCTGGTCAACCCGTGAATTGGCCAACCGGTAATGAAAGGCTGGACGCGGCTTGATCAGTTCTGGCTCCCTGGCTTTTGCCATGACTCTTTCCTCATCCATGTGTGCAAATAAGGGCAGCATGTCAAGGGCATGGTTTCGGCTGCCAACATCGTTCATATAGTCATCAATAAGGTCTTCAGTGTCAGGGCTGTAACCGGCAGAAAAAATGCGCTCAATGTAAACGGCCGGATAGAGTTTGATATAGGTAGACAACTTGCGCGTAAAATCCACCTTGCTGTCCCGGCAGATCCAACTATAGAGCAGGGTAAAAGCCTGAATATGCCTGAGCAGGTAAGCCGGATCAAAACTGGCAGCCTCGGGATTGATGTGCAGTCCGAAGGCATAGAGCAGGGACTTGCCGGTGCCGCGGGCCTGGCGTTTTCTGAGACCGGTTGCAATCTGATCAATCACTGTCATGTCATCCATGGGCAGAGGAGGAGTGACAATTTCGCAGGGCACCAGGACGCTGGCCAGACTCT
>JAUHWU010000210.1 GCA_030427065.1 Gammaproteobacteria bacterium
AAAAAGGTGAGCGGTTCAGAGAAGTCTTCAAGACCGCCGTAGGTCGGATGAGCGCAGCGCATCCGACGAGAATAAAGCGTAAAGTAAAAAGAGTTCCGTAAAAACCTTCAGGCAAAAACCAGGGCTTGTTGAGGAGGCAGAACGTCAAAAATACTTTACAGGATAAACAGGTCGGATAAGCGCAGCGCATCCGACGTGACCTTACCAAAGCATCAGTAGTTTAACCGTTCAGGTCAGCAACGTCGGAAGACGGCCGAAGGCCTTTTCCGACCTACGGATTTCTTGTAACTTGCGACTGTATTAATAAACAACCAAACCAGCAGATTTAAACATGGTCCAAAAAATAATAAGCCCCGAAGATGCAATCTCCCTGATCCGTGATGGGGACACTGTGGCCATATCCGGTTTTGTGGGAATTGGGACACCGGAAGAGCTGATCATTGCGCTGGAGAAACGTTTTCTGGAAACCGGACATCCGCGGGATTTGACGCTGGTGTTTGCGGCGGCGCCGGGGGATGGCGGTGATCGCGGGGTTAATCGTCTGGCCCATGAAGGGCTGGTGAAGCGCGCTGTGGGTGGGCACTGGTCGTTGGTGCCCAAACTCTCGGCCATGGCGGTGGAAAACAAGATTGAAGCCTATAATTTGCCGTTGGGCTGTGTATCCCAGTTATTTCGGGTGATCGCCGGCGGCAAACCGGGGCTGCGCACCAAGGTTGGCCTGCGCACTTTTGTCGACCCGCGCATCAGCGGCGGCAAGATCAGCGAAAGTGCCACGGAAGATCTGGTGCATCTGGATACCATCCGCGGTCAGGAGTGGCTATTTTATAAAGCCTTTCCCATTGACGTGTGTCTGCTGCGCGGCACCACCGCCGATGCCAATGGTAATGTGACTTCCGAGCGTGAAGCGCTGGAGCTGGACGTTACCTCCATTGCCATGGCGGCCCATAATTCCGATGGCGTGGTAATCGTGCAGGTTGAGCGTGTCGCCCTGAATGGCTCGTTGCCCCCCAAAAATGTGCTTATTCCCGGTGCCCTGGTGGATTGCGTGGTCAGATCAAAACCGGAAAACCATCATCAGACCTTTGGCACGCCTTACGAGCATGCCTTCAGCGGTGAAATGCGCGTGCCGCTGGAAGAACTGCCGGTGATGCCCCTGGATGAACGCAAGATCATGGCGCGCCGGGCGGTGATGGAATTGCCCATTGGTGGCGTGGTGAACCTGGGCATCGGCATCCCCGAAGGCGTTGCCAAGGTGGCCGCGGAAGAAGGCCTGCTGGATCAGGTAACCCTGTCAGCCGAAGCCGGTACCATTGGCGGCATGCCCCAGGGCGGGCTGGATTTTGGTGCCTCGCTGAATCCCGATGCCATTATTGCCACCAATACCCAATTCGATTTTTATGACGGTGGCGGTCTGGATATGGCCTGTCTGGGCATGGCCCAGGCCGATAAATACGGCAATGTGAATGTCTCCAAATTCGGCAAGCGTCTGGCGGGAGCAGGGGGCTTTATCAATATCAGCCAGAATGCCTCGCGTCTCATTCTGACCGGTTCGTTTACCGCCGGTGGACTGCAGGTCGCGGTAGAAGACGGCAAACTGCGCATTGTGCAGGAAGGCAAGGTAAGGAAGTTTGTCGACCAGGTGGAACATATTACCTTTTCCGGCGATTTTGCCCGCGAGACGGGCCAGCCTGTGCTCTATGTCACCGAACGTTGTGTGTTCAGTGTCGGCGTCAATGGGATGGAGTTGATCGAAGTCGCCCCTGGGATTGATGTGGAAAATGACATTCTCGAGCACATGGACTTCATGCCCTATATCAGCAATGTCAGGCCCATGGATGCCCGTATTTTCAGAGAAGAGATGATGGGCATCAAGCAGGCGCGTACCGAAATGCCCATGGATCAGCGTATTTCACTGGACCGGGAGCAGGGCAGGCTGATCATCAATCTGCGCTCGTTA
Organism: Gammaproteobacteria bacterium; assembly: GCA_030427065.1. GTDB lineage: Bacteria > Pseudomonadota > Gammaproteobacteria > Pseudomonadales > Pseudohongiellaceae > Eutrophocola. The sequence continues at coordinate 1,958 of JAUHWU010000210.1, forward strand.
AAACTCACCTCGCGGCTCGAAATCCTGCAGATCAAACAGCGAATTGAAGAGGTGTGTGAATCCTTTAATGAGCCGGTAGAAATGATGGCTTTTTATGACGGTTTCGAGATCAAGGAGAGCTTACAGGATGAATATACCGACATGATTTCCTCCATCGACAAGCGTTTGTATAAAAGTTTGGTTCATTACACCCGAGACCCTTTTATTCGACTCAAATTCGGGGCAGAATTACGAAAACGACAGGTGTAAGTTAGTTAACTGTCATTCATGGATGAACAGTATGAAGGTTGAACCTGCGATGACAGTCATCGACCCGGGTTTGATATTTCGTAGTACGTTTATACCGGGAGTGAATCTGCCTTGACTTCGGCTGAGTTGATTCATAGTTATTCACTACTTGATGAGTCCATCAAGTCAAACAGCAGTTCCAGATGGCAAAAAGTGAAGCAGTAGTTCTTAACGGAAAGTTTGACCAGGAAAAATATGTCGAAGCGCCTCGAACGGGGTCAGTGCGCTGTATTAATTCAAAAAGTTACCACAACGTGTTCTATCAGGACTGGGGTAGCGAAGACAGCAGTGAAACCCTGTTCTGTCTGCATGGTCTGACCCGCAACTCCCATGATTTTGATGCCATTGCCCACCGTCTTGCCAGCACCCGTAAAAAGCGCCGTATAATCTGTCCCGATACCGTAGGCCGAGGCCACAGCGACTGGTTGCCGGATCATGAGGACTACCAGATTCAGCAATACAATATGGATTTCACCGTGCTGGCGGCCAAGATTGGCTGTGAGCAGTTTGACCTGTTAGGCACCTCACTGGGCGGTATGATGGGTATGGTACTGGCCGCCATGAAGAATTCGCCAGTGCGTCGTCTCATTATTAACGATATCGCTCCCGAAGTGCCCAACACTGCCATGGCACGACTGGGGCGCTACCTGCATATGGATCCCTATTTCAATAATCTGGACGAAGTGGAAAAGTACATCCGCAAAACCCTGGCGCCTTTTAACCCCATGACCGATGAAGACTGGGCCCACTACGCCAAAACCAGTTCCCGCCCGGACGGCACCGGCTTCCGTCTGGCTTTTGATCCCGATATCTCCAACACCTATGGCCGTCGCTACTGGTACCTGATGTATTTCAATTTGTGGAAATACTGGGTACAGATCAAATGCCCGGTTTTAATTCTGCGCGGCAAGGATTCGGACTTCCTCTCAGAGCATCTTTTAGAGCGCATGCTGCGCAAACTTCCCCAGGCCGAAGCCATTGAATTCGAAGGCACCGGCCACACGCCGACGCTGAATGCGCCGGAGCAGATTGATCCGATAATCAAATGGTTGGATAAGACCAAGACTTAATTACGAGAGGCAAGAGACAAGAGACAAGAGACAAGCAACAAAGATACCGAACAACTCGAAAACCCCGAACACCCCGTAGGTCGGATAAGCGCAGCGCATCCGACGCGATACCTGCACAATTCCCGAATGGATGGTCCGTCCACGTCGGATGCGGCCAGGGGCCTTATCCGACCTACAATACAATCAAGTCCAACGCCATGCCGATAACGCTGCACCCCGTAGGTCGGATAAGCGCAGCGCATCCGACGC
>JAUHWU010000059.1 GCA_030427065.1 Gammaproteobacteria bacterium
GTGCCAGGGTACCTGCATGAGCAGGGTTTGTAAGAATAAAATCAGTGGCAGGTGGGCAATATAAACCCAGTAGGAGGCGTCTGCAATATAACGTCTTGTTTCACTTTTTTTACCAAAGAATCGCATGCCTGCGCCGATCAAGGCGAAAACCCAGCTCCAGGAAGCGAAGGCATAAATCAATGCAAAGCTGAGCTTTTCTGTACTGGACACTTCTACAAATACAAACGCAGGATAGGTTAATTGCGAAAAACTGACTCCAGTCAATGCTATTGCCAGTATCAGGTAGCGCAGCCAGTGAGATTTCAGGATTTCCAGGCATTCCCGCTGGCGATCAAATAGCCATCCGAACAGAAACGCCATTCCATAAATAAAAAAAGCCGGAGCTTCTTTCCAGAGGAGCTCCGTGGGTGTAGGGATGCCCACCCAGAAAAGCCAATCCTGCCTGACGTAAAAAATCCAGGCTGATATACCGGCACTTAAAATGACTATTCCCGAAAATTTACACAGGTTATAAATAAGGCGGGTAAAAAAAGCCATAATCTGGTCACCCGGATCAAGGCGTCCCAGCAAGAATGAAAACAGCGTAGCAAGGCCATAAAACCATAACAGGTAGTAAAGGAACCAGAACTGTAATAACAGTGGTTGTGCTGGGACTGATTGCTGTGCGCTTTGCAATAGCTGCAAACTGTCAGGCCCGAAAAGTTTGCTGGCAGCCCAAAGCACCACGGGGATCATTAATATCAATGAAACAATCCATGCGCCGATCATAGGAATCGCAATTCTTTTGAATCGCTCTTTCAAAAACTCCGGGTAACCCTTGCGCGTCAAAGAAAGATGCGCGAAGAAGCCGGCAATAAGAAAAAATAACGTCATACGAAACATGTGCAATACATAGAACATGTATGTCAGTGTCATACTTTTGGAGTTATCGGAAACCGGAAACCCGAAGCTATCCAGGCCTGGCCAGAAAGAGATGCTGCCGTGCAATAAAAGGCCCAGTAAGAGTGCAATCCCCCGGATAGCATCAAGTGCATGAAGTCGGCTTTGCTCCATTGTTACCTCTAATCGTCAGGCCGCTTGTTGATTAATCAATATGCCATGATGACACAAAGAATCCTTTGTTTTCCTTAATCTTTGCACACTTTTTGGCGCCATGGCATTACAATTGCCGGCGGTAAAACCAATTGCCTGTAAAAATACGACAACACTGGCCGGACCTGCAGTGTCTGCTTGAATCTTGGCGGGATGTGGTTTACTTTAGGCGAGTCTTTATAGGGGCTTGCGACAGTGTTGGATAAGACAATCGCAAGTTCTTTTCTGACAAGATGGCAGATTATGAATAATTTGGGACCGTAGCCTTGCATGACAGTCCGATATTAGACAGCTGCCAATAATAAGGGGTGCATAATAAGACCGGTTACACACGGCGCATAACCTTGATATTGATCAACCAATCATTATTCAGATTTTGCTTTTGTTTTTCCTGGTCACTGCTTTGTGCTGTAATTCTGGAACTTGAAACCAGATCGATGAGTGGGTATTAGCTATGGGTTTTTTAATTTGGCTTGAAGAGGGGGCTTTGGGGATTTTCATTCGTGAATCCCTGTGGGGTTATCCCATCGTTCTCTCCAGCCATGCTGTCGGCATGGCGATTGTAATGGGTGTTGTAATTGCTCTGAATTTACGGGTTTTGGGCTACGCAAAAGATATATCCATTCTGGCATATGATAAATTATTTATTATTGGCTGGATTGGATTCATTATTAATCTGATTTCCGGATTGATTCTTTTCTGTAATACGCCGACTACCTATTTCTTTCAGGGGTCTTTCCAGTTGAAGATTGGCAGCATTGTTCTTGGCGGTATCCTGATGAAGGTAGTAATGAACAGCGTCAGGGGCAACACCAGCGAAACGATGACTAAAGTAGCATCAGCTGCCTGTATCGCCTGCTGGTTTGGCGCAATGATAACCGGCCGCTTAATGGCCTATTTATAAGGGGGTATGTACTATGGATTATGATACTTATGCACCATTAGCCTCCTGGTTTGAATCCACCTGGTTAGGTGGGCAAATGCGCGAGCAGTTCTGGATGTTTCCAATGATGGAAACCATCCACTTTATTGGTATTACGTTCCTGTTTGGTTCATTGCTGGTAATTGATATGCGGGTCATCGGATTTGGCCGTTTTATTAATATGAAGGCAGCAATGAAATATATTCCGGTTGCGATCATTGCTTTTGCCGTCAATCTGTCAACGGGCATTGCATTTTTATGTGCTGACCCGTTCCGCTATTTTCCCAATATCGCTTTTCAGTGGAAAATGGGATTGATTGTGATTGCCGGTATTAATGCCTTGTGGTTCTGGTTTGGTGAACACAAGGAATTAAGCCAGCTGGCTGATGGTGAAGACGCCCCTTTCCGAGCCAAAGTAATCGCAGCACTTTCACTTGCTATCTGGGTGGGTGTAATTATCTTTGGGCGAATGATTCCCTACGTCGAGTACTAGGAATCAGACTCCTGAAAAAAGAGGGCGCAAGCCCTCTTTTTTTATGCGTTTAGTTTTTGTATAAGAATTGCAGCAGTCAACGAATGAAAACTCATCAGCGCCGTTCTTTATTTCTGCCTGTTTGTGTTTTACGCTGCCTCGCCAGTCCCTATTTACCAGGTAAAACATGCTGAAAAAGTAATGAGCAGTAAAGCCGCCCAAAGATCCCGATTAATCGTCTGCGAACCTGTCAGACCTTTGCTGCTAAGACTCACCCTGTCAGCTCTTATCGGCAATCTGGCAATGCATTTGATGGGGATTGTGGATACATTTTATATCAGCCGCCTGGGCACCCTGGAGCTGGCCGCCGCCAGCTTTGTTATTCCTGTTCACATGATTTATGTCAGCCTCGCGCTTGGCATAGGTATGGGCATGAGTTCACTCAATTCACGCCCCATTGGCGAGAGTCGCTTTGCTGACTCTTCACGCCTGATCAGTGACGGACTGATGTTTGCCGCGCTGTTTGCGGTGACTGTCGCGATGATTGGCAGTGTCATTATTGATCCCCTGTTTCGCCTGCTGGGAGCTGATGACAGAACACTGCCCTTTATTCGGGATTACCTCAATATATTGCTGCTGGGACTGCCACCACTGATGCTGGTGGTGATTGGCAACAGCACTTTTCGATCAATGGGCAATATCAAGATGTCGGCAACCCTGGCTGGCTGTTTGTCAGTGTTGAACATTACTCTCGACCCGCTGCTCATATTTGGTATTGGTCCCTTTCCCGCCATGGGGATTCGAGGGGCTGCTGTGGCCACTTTGTTGGCTGCAAGTATTACCCTGATCATTTCTTTCATAGTGCTGGGTTTTTACGAAAAGCTGCTGGATTTCTCCAGACCACGCTGGCTGCACTTGCGCGATAACTGGCTGCAGATTTTGGGGATAGGGGTTCCGGCGATGGGAGCTAATATCATGACACCGCTGGCCGCCGCAATAATGACTGCGATGGTGGCCCGTTTTGGTGATTTTGTAGTGGCAGGTTTTGGCGTTGGCAGCCGGGTGGAAACCATCAGTCTCATTTTTGTGATGGCCTTGTCGTCTACCCTGCCGATGTTTATTGGCCAGAATATTGGTGCCGGGCGGCAGGACCGCGCCTATGCAGCCTTGATGGGATGTCTGAAATTTGTTCTGATTTTCCAGTGCCTGATTTATGTTTTGTTACTGGTGATGGGCGATACTATTGCCGGCACTTTTAGCAGTAATCCCCAGGTCACCAATGTCATCACTACCTACCTTATGATTCTTCCTCTTACCTATGGTGCCCATGGTGTGGTGGTGCTCATTATGGTGTCTTTGAACGTATTGCGCCGACCCAGAACGGCACTGTTGCTCACGTTTACCCGTTTGATGCTTCTATATATCCCGCTGGCTTATATGGGTTCACAGTTGTGGGGTCTGAAAGGTCTTTTTGCCGGTGCGGCACTGGGTAATATTCTGGCGGGATTGTTTGCCTGGTTTTTGATTCGCAAGGTATGCCAGCAACTGCATTTAGGGCCTGTCAGTTGTGTGCATGAAAAACAGAGTTCTGAAAAGTCTGCGCAATCGGGAGGGTCTATCAGCTGAAGTAGGCGGCGGCGCAGGCAATCATGACCATCACAAATAGTACCCACTTCAAGACAGACTGCGGCACACTAATGGCAAACTGCACACTGGCCATAGCGCCTGCCACGGTCCCGACTGCCATAATCAGTCCGGGAATCCATAACACCTGACCTCTGAGAATAAATACCCCCAGCGCGACCACAGTCAAGGCAGCAGTAATGGCCATCTTCAGTGCATTGGTGCGCACCAGGTCATAACGCAGTCCGCCAGCCACTGCAGCAATAATAATAAAACCCACTCCGGCCTGCACAAAGCCACCGTAAAATCCGGCAAAAAACAGGCCTATGGCCGCCAGCGGTTTTTCCTTCACGGTAAACGCAGGAGTTCCTTCCGGTGGTGCTACTACAGAAGGTCTGACCACCATTAATACTGCCATGCCCAACATGGTGCCCAGCAATGCCGGTTTAAGCCAGGAAACCGGCATATAGGAAGCCAGCAGAGAGCCAAACAGGGCGCCTATCAAGGTGGGTACTAATGTGGGGACAATAGTGGAGGGAGCCAGTTTGCCTTTACTGTGAAAGCTTTTGGCCCCGGCTATGGATTGCAAAAAAATCCCGACGCGATTGGTGGCGTTGGCAATGTCCGCAGGCATACCAAAGATCATGAACGCCGGCAGGGTAAGCATGGAACCACCGCCAGCTATGGTGTTGATAAAACCAGCGAGAAAACCGGCGGTAATTAGCAGCGTGACGCTGAGCACTGAAACTTCAAATTCCATGGATAATTCACTTAGCCTCTGACTTCAGACCCTGTCTTGATTGGCCCTGATTTCAACAGGGGCGGAGCATGACTGAGGCTTTGGGTAAAGTCAATTTCGCGCAGCCTGTTAGTGCGGTTCCGAGTAATGCTAGAATTACCCGCTTATACAGAACATCTGAAGGAAGGCATTTTGGCTGAGCATCAAAAAAATAATAATGAGAGCATCGAAAACCCGGGCCCCTTACAAACCTACGAAGAAAATCTATCCAGGGGAGAGTTCAGGATTCAGCAGTGCAAGGATTGTGGGCAGCATGTTTTTTACCCCAGGCTGCTTTGTCACCACTGTGGCTCAAATCTGCTTAAGTGGGTAGCGGTCAGTGGCAGAGGTACAGTCTATTCAACGGCTGTGGTGCGTCAGCGTCCTGAGAAGGGGGGGGATTACAATATTTCCCTGATAGATCTGGAAGAAGGACCACGCTTGATGAGCCGGGTGGTAGATGTGGATCCGGATGAAGTGACCATCGGCATGGCGGTCAGCGCCCATGTTGGCATGATTGATGATAAGCCCGCTGTACTTTTTTATAACAAGGAGCAGGGGGACAAGGAATGGTAATGTCATTACGAGGTGAAACAGCCGTTGTCGGGGTAGGCCTGACTGAATTTAATGGTATGCCTGGTCATACCCATATGGAAATCATGGCAACGGCTATCGACAGGGCCATTGCTGATGCCGGCATAAAAAAAGATGAAATAGACGGTATTTTCAGTGCCAATTTTGTCGAGATGCTAACCCCGCTCACTGTAGCTGAATACCTGGGTATCAATCCTACCTACATGGATGGCACCAACACTGGGGGTTCAGTCTTCGTCAATTCCATGCAATCGGCGGCAGCAGCCCTGAGTCTGGGCCTGTGTAATGTCGCCCTGATTTGTTATGGCAGCAATAGTGCCACGGGTCCCTTCACCCATCCGCCTGCCATGCATACTGTGGAAGATGTCTATCGGCCACGTAATCCGATAACGCCCTATGCGCTGGCAGCAAACCGGCACATGCATGAATTCGGTACAACCAAAGAACAATTGGCCGAAGTGGCGGTTTCAGCCCGGGCCTGGGCGCAACTTAATCCGGCCGCTACCATGCGGGATCCGCTTACCGTTGAAGACGTGGTGAATGCCCGCATGATTGTTGACCCCCTGGGGAAATTTGACTGCTGCCTGATCAGTGATGGCGGCGCCGCCATGATCATGGTGCGCAAAGACCGGGCACGGGATTTCCCGAAACAGCCGGTTTATATGCTGGGCGTGGGCAGTCGTACGGATCATAATCTTATTTCCTGTATGCCTGACCTGACCACTACTGCGGCGAAAGAAGCTGCCGCGGCTGCTTTTGCCATGGCTGGAGTTACACCAGCAGACATTGATGTGGTTGAGTTGTATGACGCCTTTACCATCAATACGATTCTTTTCCTGGAAGACATGGGGTTTTGTAAAAAAGGCGAAGGCGGCGCTTTTGTTTCCAATGGCAATATTGCCCCCGGTGGTTCGCTTCCGGTGAATACCAATGGCGGGGGCTTGAGCTGCGTGCATCCGGGCATGTATGGTATGTTCCTGATGATCGAAGCGGTACAACAATTACGCGGTGAATGTGGTGAGCGTCAGGTTGACAATGCTAAGCTGGCTGCCTGTAACGGTAGCGGCGGTTTTCTGGCGAGCCAGGTGAGTGCGATTTTCGGCACCGGGGAAACCCTCTAGGCACAGCGCTGACAAAATATCAGCTTAACTGACCTAAGTCAAAATGCTAATTGGATAATCCCTTAGTATGCAAGGGAGCAGGGTTTACGTCGGGTTGCCTGTTATTCACGTTTAAATTTATGTTTCAATCCTAGAGGTAATAATTGTGAGAAAGAACTGGACTGTTTTTTCCGTAGTACTTTTACTGGCACTGTTAAGTGGCTGTCGAACCTATCCTGATGAAGTCGGAAGTTTCCGCTTTCCAATTCTCAGCGGTGATATTCAAAGAGGCCAGCAGGCATTTCTAAGACTTGAGTGTAACCAGTGTCATGTGGTGAGCGGAGTCGATCTGCCGGCTTTCTCCGGGCCCAGACCAGTCACTGTCGAGTTGGGTGGTGAGCTCTACTTTGCGAAAACCTATGGCGATCTGGCGACCTCCATTATCAACCCTGATCATGTGATTTCAGAAACATACCTGGATCAGTTGCCACGGGAAGTACGCAGACGTACCTCAAGTTCTCCCATGTATCTGAAGGAAGACATGCTGGTAACAGAACTGATAGACATTGTGGCGTTTCTGAATTCCCGCTACAGCCTGTTGCCGGGATATACTGAATATTACTACTAGCCTTTCGGCTGGTAGTTAGTTTCAAGTCTCAAGAAAAAGGATAAAGGTGGGCGGTACACGCAGGCGATAGGGAATAGTAAAGAAAAGACAAGAGACAAGCAGCCACTCTCTCAGACTTCCATGGTTTTCTGTAGGTCGGATAAGGACCGCAGGAACGCATCCGACAAGGCGACTAATTTAGTCGCCTTTTTTGCGACTTGCGACTAGAACCCTTTCCCCCAGCTATTCAGAAAGAAATTCTCGGCCAGCGGATTGCGCTGCCTTGGTGCCAGTTCCCGTTGCCTGAATTGTTCCGGAATATCCGCTTCTTCACACTGATAACCGATGGTCATCATGGCTTTGGGTTGGTAGCGTTCGGGAATATTGAAAGCACTGCTTGCAGCCTCCGGGCTGAATCCTGCCATCTGGTGAGTCATCAATCCCAATGCCGTGGCCTGCAAACAAATACTGATCGCGGCGGCGCCGGTATCATATTCACCCCAGGCATTATCCTTGTCATTTTTTGAAAATTTCGTATCTGCACAAATGATCGCCAGCACCGGGGCATGTTGACACCAGGGCTGGTTGCCTTCACCAAGGCAGGAAAAGGCTTTTTGCCAGGCTTCAGGGTCTCCCGATTTACTGCAAAAAATCACCCGCCAGGGCTGGTCGCCAAAGCAGGAGGGTGCCCAGCGTGCTGCCTCTGCCATGGCACGTAAATCTTCATCTTTCACCATTTGCAGGGGATTATAGGACACGCCACTCCAGCGGCTGGTAATCAACTCATGGACGGGAGCAGAGACATCGATTTCTTTTTTAATCATGTTGTTTCCTTAACAGCTGTTTATTCGGTTGTTTTATTCGTTAATAAAAAATACTTTTTCTATGCTTGGTGGCTCCTGATCAGCAAAATGGGGGTAAATCACATACATGTTATCTCCAACCCTTGCCACCGTAGAGGCAGCGCCCTGAGGCGCCGTGGCAACTACTTGTGCTGATGCCCAATTATCGCGACTTTCCAACACCACGGTACGTCCGGTGCTGGTCATCACCAGATTGCCTTTAGAGTCCCACACCATGCCATCAATCCCCGGGTACTTTTCAGGTAAGCCAACGATTGAAAAGTTTTCCGGATTACGAGTGTCAGCTTTATACAATACGCCAGTTCCCGACCCGGCGATTAACAGATAGCCATCGGGATGACTGATGATGCCGTTAATAGACTGGTTTTCAGGAAATTGATCGCGGCGCACAAAAACGGAAGCATTGCCTTGAGTATCAATTTTGTAGACCACCACGGCAAAGGAATCAGTCACGTAAATATTCCCGGGGATATCGGCCACCAGGTCGTTGGGGAAAAAACGCGTATCCTGCGGGGCATCAAGGTAGGCTTCATCAAGGGATACCAGGGCAAGTCGTGCACCAGTAGTAAGGTCAAATATTCCCGCCCGGGCAAAGCCATTGGACTGTCCGGCAAAGACACCCGGATCGGCAATAGCGGCGAGAATTCTCTGACGATCTTCTTCGACTTCTATACCGATGATGGCATTTACCGCCGGATCATCAACCACTGTGCTCAGTTCGCCACTGGCAGACAGGGCAAACACCTTGCCTTCGATAAAAGAGCCCAGCAGGAAGCGTTGATTGAGATGGTCATATTCAATGCCTTCCGGGGTGAACCCGCCCCGTTCCACAGTAATAATATCCGGGTAATCGGGGGTCATATTTGCCGATGTAACCAGGCTTGTAGTACTGCAGGCGCCAAGAACCAGGCAGGCGAAAAGCAGGAAAAAATATCTTAGGCAGGGCATTTTGTACTCCGATGTGATCAAGGTTGAATAATAACCGGATAAGCCATGGTATATCAGGGCCCCTTAATTTTAGAAGTCCTGAAATTCTGGTGAAAAAGTATCGAATTATGCTTGAAATAGATTAAAACAGTCCTATATTGAATACAGGTATAACAAAAATATAATTGGGTCGCTTAATTTATTGCAAAACAGGATTTTTTTACCAGCTCCGAATATTTCCAATTATTGGCTGTCTAATCTGTAAGATGATAGAATCCGCCGGCTACGGCGTTACGTAGGATAATTATGAACGCTAAAGTAAACACCACGATTGGGCATAATGATCAGATCAATGGTGATTATGACAAAAATGATAGAGAGAATAATAAAGGCCTGATGACTCTGGAAAGCAAAAGTAAAGAGCTGCTGATTATTGACACAATGGTGCCAGGGCGTGATTTAAACGCCTATATCACCGCGGTCAATGGCATCGCCATACTCAGTGCTGAAGAAGAGTTGGAGCTTGCCAACCAGTATTACTATGAAGAAAATCTTGACGCGGCGCGTAAGTTAGTACTTGCTCACCTGCGTTTTGTTGTGCACATGGCTAAAAGCTATTCAGGATATGGCCTGTCTGAGGCGGATTTGATTCAGGAAGGTAATGTCGGCCTGATGAAAGCGGTAAAACGCTTTAATCCTGAAGTAGGTGTACGTCTGGTGTCCTTTGCTGTTCACTGGATCAAGGCAGAGATGCATGAATTCATTCTACGCAACTGGCGTATTGTGAAAGTGGCCACCACCAAGGCTCAACGCAAATTATTTTTTAACCTGCGCGGCTCCAAGAAGCGTCTTGGCTGGTTAAGCCAGGCTGAGGCTGAGGCAGTAGCTCACGACCTGGGCGTTCCGCCAGAAACGGTAATGCAAATGGAAGGCCGCATGGGAGCCTATGATGCTTCTTTTGATGGTGCTGCAGATGCAGATGATGAAGAAGCCTATCAGGCGCCAGCACAATATCTTGAAGATACCCGGTTTGATCCGGCACGTTCGGTCGAAGATTCAGATTATGAAAAATGCTCTACCGATGGGCTTTATGTTGCGCTTGAAGATCTTGATGACAGAAGCAGGGACATTCTGAATCGTCGCTGGCTCAGCGATGACAAAGTGACCCTCCATGATCTTGCCGCTGAGTATGGTATTTCGGCTGAGCGTATTCGTCAGCTGGAAAAAAATGCCATGAACAAGGTAAAGGCTATTCTTGAAGCCTGATAGTTGCAATAAACTGGGATAGAAAGAATACAAAGCAAAGATATTTTAGAAAAGCCGCCGCTCAGGCGGCTTTTTTATATCTGTTTTATTTCTTTATACCGGTGAAAGAATAATTACCATTGAAAATGAATTATGCATTAATTATTACGGCACTTAATGGCTTTCTGGTAGTGATGCTGGGCGCCTTTGGTGCCCATGCGCTGGAAGCCATGCTCAGTCAGCAGCAACTGGAAACCTGGGATACGGCGGTTCAATATCATATGTTCCATACTGCGGCCCTGTTCGGAACGGCGTTGCTATCACAGCATCAATCATCCGGTCTTCTTGTCAGACGCGCCACGAATCTGTTTCTGGGGGGCATCATGATTTTTTCCGGCAGTCTCTATGCCCTGGCCCTCACAGGAATCAGCATGCTTGGAATGATCACGCCCATTGGCGGCGTGATGTTTCTGGGTGGTTGGGCCTGCCTGTTATATGCTGCAGTCAAAGGTGAAAAACATGGTTGATTCGGTGAGTGACAAGCATCGTCCTTTGCGCAGCTACGTGGTCCGGGGAGGTCGGCTTACTCATTCCCAGCAGGAGGCCATTGAAAACCTGTGGCCAAAATATGGTATTGATCAGGCACAGGGATTGATTGATCGGCAGGCCGTATTTGGTCGTGAAGCCCAGCTGGTGTTTGAGATTGGCTTTGGTATGGGGGATTCTCTGGTAGAAATGGCCAGTCAGCATCCTGAACGTGACTATATTGGTGTGGATGTGCATCCGCCGGGAATAGGCACAATTCTGCGCGATATCAAGGAAAGAGAACTACAGAATCTGCGCGTCATGCAGGGCGATGCCACCATCATTCTGGAAAACTGTTTTGCTGATAATTCTCTGGACAGGATTCAGATCTATTTTCCGGATCCCTGGCATAAAAAGCGGCATAACAAACGTCGTCTGATTCAGCCTGCTTTTGTGGAAGCGCTGGCCGGCAAGTTGGCTGAAGGAGGGATTCTGCACCTGGCTACTGACTGGGAAAATTATGCGCAGCAAATGATGGAAGTGATGTCCGCATCGCCCGGTTACTCGAATGCCTCTGGAGAAGGAAATTTTTCAGGACAGCAAGAGCGGGTAGAAACCAAGTTCGAACGCCGGGGACGCAGACTGGGACACGGGGTTTGGGACCTTATATTTATTAAAAAATAGCGCTGAAAACTTGCTGGCCAACTATTGCCAATGATTACTGACGGCTCCAGAAGCGATGACCGTTTTCGGCAAGCCAGTTGCGAAACTCCTGAAATTTCGGGCATACACTTTCTACCGTTGCCCAGAATCTTTTTGAATGATCCATGTGCCGTAAATGGCTGCATTCATGCACAATCAAATAATTGATGACTTCTTTTGGCGCCATCATGGCAAGCCAGTTGTACTGAATGGTGCCATTCTGACAACAGTGTCCCCACTTTGATTTAGTCTTTCGAAACACTACCTTTTTCAGTCTATGCTCAACACCCAGTTGCGCGGCGACTTTCCAGGACTCGTTGGTCATATATTCATGGGCCTTATCCTTAAGCCAGTTGTTAAATAGCTGCTCAAGTCTTTCAGGCGTATTTTTGCGGGAATAGATAAACAGAAAGTCACGGGTAACCCTGACCTCCTGACTATCGCTGATCAGGACAACAATGGTTCGCGGTCTGCCCAGATAGGTAACTTCGCGGCCTTCAGCAATAACCAGGCGCTGGCGGAAATGCCGTTTTTGTCGTTCAAGCTCCTCAAGGATCCAGTTTCTTTTCTCAGAAACAAACTCATGAATCCACTTCGTAGGGGCATTCCGCGGAGATCTTACTTCTACTTTCCCACTTTTCACATAAATCACCAAAGATTTACGCTTTGAACGAATAATTTCAAAATTAAAGGGGAAAGTGGGGTTTAGATTGCAAATATCACGCATTTTTTAAAGATTTGACCAATTCTCTGCTACCAGAAACCTCAATCTCAAGGGCTAATTGCAATAATTGTCCTATTTCACCTTCCGGAAAGCCTTTCCTCTGAAACCAGAGCAAATAGGCTTCCGGCAGGTCAATAATCATTTTGCCCTGATACTTGCCGAACGGCATCGGGGTCTTGAGAAGTTTGAGTAAGAAATATTTGTCGGCAAAGGCGTCTTCCATGGTCGTTAAGCAGAATTGACATTCAGTGGATAGCAGGCTTTTGCACTGTCGCCTGCCAGGTCATGCAAAGCATAAAAAGGGCGATGATTTTTTACTGAAATCAAAGCTCGATAGCTTGATGGTGGCAATCCAAATTGCTTTTTCATGATCATTTTCTCAAGAATATAAACCGGCTTGTCCTGCATGGAGCTTTGGATGTGTTGTTGGGAATAGTATTCGAAAGAGAAAAGTTGCTCAATAAAATGAACTCATCAGGAGGCATTTTTTAAAATATTTTTTACTTCATAGAAAATGAAGCGGTGTTTGGAGTAATTCAACTTGCCTTAAGTGCTATGGAGAGTACACAGGAGAAACTTTACAAACAGGCCGCTCCAGGATTTGGAGCGGCCGGGGTTATCTGTCTGTAAGCCGTGTTGTTTCAGGCGGCTTCCTGTTGGCGTGCCTGCAAGATCTGACTGACAGCATTGAGCAGGGCATTCACGGAAGAGGTAACAATATCTTCGTCAATGGCTATACCGGTAAAGCGCTTGCCTTCATATTTTACCTGCAGATAGGTCACTGCATCGGCATTGGCGCTCTGACTCATGGCATGTTCACCGTATTCAAGAATTTGCAGTTTCATGGCGAACGTGCGCTCCATGGCATCCATAAACGCTTCCAGCATGCCGGCACCTGCGCCTTTTACTTCAAAGGGCTGGCCATCAAGCTCGATAACACCGGAGATGGTTTCATGCTCTGCTTTTTCAATGGAAAAGCTCTTCAGCAACAACGGCGAGGGCAGATCAAGATATTGTTTCTGGAATAACGCCCAGATCTGGTCTGGTGCAATTTCCTGGCCTGAGTCCTCGGCGGCTTTCTGAACCACGCGACTGAATTCAATCTGCAACCAGCGTGGTAACTGGAAGCCATATTTGGATTCCATCACATAGGCGACGCCGCCTTTGCCTGACTGGCTGTTAACCCGAATAACATCCTGATAAGTCTGTCCTACATCTCGCGGGTCAATCGGTAAATAGGCAATATCCCAGGGGTCTCCTTCCTTGTAGATATTCAGGCATTTTTTAATGGCGTCCTGATGGCTGCCGGAAAATGCAGTAAAGACAAGGCTGCCCGCATAGGGATGGCGTGGATGAACATCAATCTGGGTGCATTCCTTGACCACGGAATTGATATGATCCATATCGCTGAAGTCCAGCTTTGGATCTATGCCCTGGCTGTACATATTCATGCCCATAACCATGATATCCAGGTTGCCGGTGCGCTCACCATTGCCCATCAACGTGCCTTCCACGCGATCGGCACCTGCCATCAAGCCAAGCTCTGAGGCAGCGACAGCGCAGCCGCGGTCATTGTGGGTGTGCAGGCTCAGAATAATGGCGTCGCGTTTTTGTACATGGCGGCTAAACCACTCGATCTGATCGGCATAGACATTGGGTGTGGCCATTTCAACCGTGGACGGCAAATTGATAATCACCTTGCGCTGCGGGGAGGGTTGCCAGACGTCGTTCACGGCGTCGCAAACCTCCACGGCAAATTCCATTTCCGTCCCGGTAAAGCTTTCTGGCGAATACTGAAAATACCAGTCGGTTTCAGGCGCCTGTTGTGCGCACTCGAGAACACTCTTTGCCCCATTCACTGCAATATCAATGATGCCGGCCTTATCCATTTTGAAAACATGGTCACGCTGGATAACGGACGTGGAATTGTACATATGAATGATGGCTTGTTTCGCCCCCTTGAGTGCCTCAAAGGTGCGCTGGATCAATTGAGGTCTGGCCTGGGTCAGCACCTGTATGGTGACATCATTCGGAATTTTGTTCTCCTCAATAAGCCAGCGTACGAAATCGTAGTCCGGTTGCGAGGCTGCAGGAAAGCCAATCTCGATTTCCTTGAAGCCTACGTCCAGCAGCAAGTTATACATTTTGCGTTTCTGGGAGACGGACATGGGCTCGATCAGAGCCTGATTGCCATCGCGCAGATCCACGCTACACCAGGTCGGTGCGTGTGTGATTACCTTGTCCGGCCAGGTGCGGTCGGGCAGGGCAACGGGAGGAAATGCCTTGTACTTGCTGTGGTCGTAATTTTTCACCTTTTACCTCGTTACTTTTTGCTTTTTTATGACGCTGTCTTGAGCTGTATCTGAAGACTCTGGCGCGTTGCGCTGATTTCAGCTTATTTGCTCAGGTTGCGTAGTGTACAGGAATCTTTGTGAATAATTATTGCGAATATCGCAAAAATATTAAAATTTATAGAATATAAATCTAAATAAAACCTTAAAAATAAAATATAATGCTGATTATTCATTTAATGCTGATATTGAGAGGTGGTGTTTATGCAACTCGATCGGACCGACAGGCGTATTCTTCGTGAACTGCAGCGCAATGGCAGGATGAGCAATCAGGAGCTGGCTGAGAAGGTTGGACTTTCGCCTTCACCCTGCCTGCGCCGGGTAAAGCAGCTGGAGGATGAGGGTATTATCAAAGGCTATGTTGCGCTGGTGAATCCGGCCAAATTAGGCTTGAAAATGATGGCACTTATACAGATCAGAATGGACCGCCATACACCGGAGCGCTTTGCGGAGTTTGAAAAAACGATCAGGGAGTATTCCCAGGTGATGGAGTGTATTCTGATTACCGGCCAGACCGCAGATTATCAGGTCAAGGTGATTGTGGAAGATATGGAGCAGTATCAGGATTTCCTGTTAAACAAGATTACTCCCTTACCCGGAGTATCTGATGTGCATTCCAGTTTTATTCTGCGCCAGGTGGTCTCCAGCACAGCCTTGCCTATTGAGCTCTCTGCTTAACAGTTAGAGTATACTTGCCTGGCAGCATGACGGCCTGACTTCCTTGCTGTAAAATTCACCACCCGACACAATCTGCAGGTATCTGACGTGGCAAGTATTTTTACCAAAGTAATAAACCGGGAGATCCCCGGGCATTTTGTCTGGGAAGACGATCTTTGTATTTCCATTATGACGATTCAGCCAATTCGCAAAGGGCATCTTCTGGTTATACCAAAAGCGGAAATCAATCACTGGGATGATTTGCCCCAGGCAACAGCCACTCATCTGATGACGGTATGCCAGATAATTGCCAAGGCAATAAAAGCGGTTATTCCCTGCAGCAGGATTGGTGTTTCCATTGTCGGTCTGGAAGTACCCCATACCCATATTCACCTGATTCCCATTGATACCTTTGGTGATCTGGATTTCAAAAATGCCAGGGAAATGTCAGAGGATTTGCTGGCCGCAACGGCGGCAATTATTCGCGAAGTGCTGGTTGCCGGAGGCCACCAGGAAGCCAGCATCAGCGCTTCCTGAGAAATATCGCCGTCTTGAACAGGAAGCCATGATACTTGTCTGACAGAGATACATTATTTGCCAGTGGCTTGCCTAACGAACATTTTGTGTTCGACGAAAAGGTAGCCGCGGTTTTCCCTGATATGATCAAGCGCTCTGTGCCGGGTTACGCTACTATCATTGCCATGATTGGCACGCTGTCAGCGCAATACGCGCGGGCTGATAGTGTTTGCTATGATCTGGGCTGTTCTCTGGGCGCAGCAAGTCTGTCCATGCGCCATAATATTCGGGCTGAGGGGTGCTCTATCGTTGCTGTTGATAATTCGCCCGCCATGGTGGAGGGTTGCCGGCGGGCAATAGCGCGCGATAGTGCGCAACTCCCTGTCGATGTGCGTTGCGAAGATATCCTCGACACACCGGTAAGCAATGCCTCTATGGTGGTGATGAATTTCACGCTGCAATTTGTAAAGCCCGAGGCGCGCGATGCGCTCTTGAGCCGAATATATGAGGGCTTATTGCCCGGTGGCATGTTGATTCTGTCGGAAAAAATACTTTTTGAGGATTCAGACCTGAATGATCTTTTTATTGAAATGTATCATCGTTTTAAAGAGCAGCAAGGTTATTCCAAACTTGAGATTAGCCGCAAACGTGCCGCTCTTGAGAAAGTTCTGATTCCCGAAACCATTGCTGATCATGAGAGGCGCCTCAAGAATGCCGGCTTCGAGACATTTGATGTCTGGTTTCAGTGTTTTAACTTTGCCTCGATCGTCGCAGTGAAATCCCATTAATTTATAGTTGCCTTAAAACCACAGCGGATACTCCATTGCCTGAACCTATTGAAAATCTGGTGAACTATTCAGAACTGATTACCTTTCTTGAAGATACCCGGTTCTCACCCATCATTGAAAAACTTCCAAAGAATTTTCTGACAGCATTCAATCATGGCGATTTTGCTGGTTGGGTTGAGGCGCTTCGGGAATTACCTGACATGGAACCGGATGCATGGGATTTACAGAGCCATGTTCGAATTGGCTCCCTTGCCCAGTGTGATGATACTCAGCGACAGCAATTAAAAGAGACGCTTCTGAAGCTTCATCCCTGGCGCAAAGGGCCGTTTGAACTGTTCGGTCTTCAGATGGACACGGAGTGGCATTCGGATTGGAAGTGGGACAGATTAAAAGGGCATATTTCTCCATTGGCAAACCGGAATGTGCTGGATGTGGGTTGCGGCAATGGCTATCACTGCTGGCGCATGGCGGGGGAAGGCGCCCGCTTTGTTCTCGGTGTCGACTCCCACTTGCTGTTTACCATGCAATATTGGGCTATTCGGCAATTCCTGAAACCCCCTCCTGTGTTTGTGGTCCCGCTGGCACTGGAAGATCTGCCTGCAGGGTTAAAAGCCTTTGACAGCGTTTTTTCCATGGGCGTGCTTTATCATCGTCGTTCACCGTTTGATCATCTCTATGGTTTGAAGGATTGTTTGCGTGCGGGAGGTGAGCTGATACTGGAAACCCTGGTGATTGAAGGGGTGAAAGGCATGACCCTGCTGCCTCAGGGACGTTATGCCCGAATGCCCAATGTCTGGTTCCTGCCCACTTGTGACACTTTGCACGAGTGGCTGGAAAAAGCGGGATTTCGGAATATCAGACTGGTGAATGTCAGTACAACATCCATCGAAGAACAACGCACCACAGAATGGATGACGTTTGAATCATTGCCGCAAGCGCTCGATAAAAATAACCCGGCAATGACTATTGAGGGCTATCCGGCACCAATGCGAGCGGTGTTTGTCGCTCAAAAGCCATAAAAGGCCAATTATTTCTTTAGTATTGAGCCAATTTCCTCTACAATTTTGCATTTTTCTTGCACAGTTGATCCACAATTAATCTCGGTGCACATCATCAAACTATGAGAAGAGTTTTCTTTTAGCGCTTTATATAAAGCATATACAGCAATCATCAGCCATTACGAGACCGTGTTGATTGGTGGCTAAAAAAGAATTAAGGACACTAGTAAAGCTTATGGCCAGACCA
>JAUHWU010000211.1 GCA_030427065.1 Gammaproteobacteria bacterium
CGTGCCAATGCCAGCATTGACCCCGCTGTTTTCATTTTCCAGATGCCAACAGATGTTGATGACCTGGAAGTTATCGATAATACCGGCTTTTAGCCTGCTTCAGCCTTGAGCCTCTCCCTGTTTCAGCAAGAAGACAGCTACCAGCCTCTGGCAGCTGCCATGCGCCCGCGAACACTGGATGAATTTTCCGGACAGGATCATATCATTGCGCCGGGTAAACCGCTTTATGAAGCGGTTACCTCGGGTATCCCCCATTCAATGATTCTCTGGGGACCACCGGGTACCGGTAAAACCACGTTGGCGAGAATCATAGCCAGTACCTGCGACGCCCATCTGGAATCCATCTCAGCTGTCTTGAGTGGTGTAAAAGAAATACGTCAGGCTATTGAACAGGCGAAACAGGAGCGCGATATGCGCGCCCGTCGCACAATCCTGTTTGTTGATGAAGTGCACCGTTTCAACAAAAGCCAGCAGGATGCTTTTCTCCCCCATATCGAGGAGGGTACTGTGACCTTTATTGGTGCCACCACAGAAAACCCGTCCTTTGAATTGAACAATGCGCTGTTATCAAGGGCGCGGGTTTATGTGCTGAAAAGTCTGGATGATGCTGCCCTGGTCAACATCCTGGAAACGGCACTGGCTGATGAAACGCGAGGATTGGGTAAACTGAACATTGCGCTGACTGACCGGCAGAAGGCACTTATTGCCAGTGCGGCAGATGGGGATGCCCGACGTGTGCTGAACCTGCTGGAAGTGTCTCAGGATTTATTTGAGGAAAATGATCAGGGGAAGCTTGGTCTCAGCGATGATGCGCTGTCGCAATTGCTTCAGGGCAATAGCAAGCGCTTTGACAAGGGCGGGGACTCTTTTTACGAGCAAATATCGGTCCTGCACAAGGCTGTACGCGGTTCGGCACCGGATGCCGCCCTTTACTGGCTATGCCGAATGCTGGATGGCGGTTGTGATCCCTTGTATATCGCGCGTCGGGTGCTGCGCATGGCCAGTGAGGATATTGGTAATGCCGATCCCCGTGGCTTGCAGCTGGCCTTGAATGCCTGGGATGTGCAGCAGCGTCTTGGCAGCCCCGAGGGCGAACTGGCGATCGCCCAGGCCCTGGTATTTCTGGCCTGCGCCCCGAAAAGCAATGCTGTGTATAGCGCGTTCAATCAGGCCATGGAAACGGTAAAGGCAACACCGGCCTTTGATGTTCCTATTCATGTGCGCAATGCGCCTACCGAGTTAATGAAAAATCTCGATTACGGCAGGGAATATCGTTATGCCCATGATGAGCCTGGCGCTTATGCCGCGGGTGAAAATTATTTCCCCGAGGAATTAAAAGACAGCCGTTTTTATTTTCCCACTGACCGGGGACTTGAAGATAAAATACGCGAAAAGCTGGACTATTTTCGTAGCCTCGATGCGGCAAGCCCGGATAAACGCTATGATTGATAGACCACAATACAGGGATATTCGATGACCTATCTGGCAGTTGCATGCGGTGGCGCCATTGGGGCCATGTCCCGATACTGGGTGTATAACGCTTTTCTAAAGGCCAGTGAAAGTAAATTTCCCTGGGCTACGCTGACGGTTAATATTGTCGGTTCATTTCTGATTGGCGTGGCTTTTGTCCTGATTACCGAACGCAGTGAAGTGGGGCCGGAAATGCGCGGCCTCGTTAATGTGGGCTTTCTTGGCGCCTTTACCACATTCTCCACCTTTTCCATGGATACCATTAGCCTGTTGGAACAGGGCCAGATTGCTTCTGCAATTACCTATGTGCTGAGCAGCGTGTTGGTCTGTATAATTGCCGCCTGGCTTGGCCTGATGTTTTCGAGAGTATTCTTTTAGATGTGCTCCTGAATACCAATAATATAAAAACCTGAAATTCTTTAATCGCTTAATTACAAACTGGAAGTCACATGCTAGATCCGAAGTGGGTTCGTACGGAGCCTGAAACTGTTGCAGACCTGTTGCAAAAGAAGGGTTACACCCTTGATGTTGATAAGGTCAAAACTCTGGAAGAACAACGCAAGAGCCTGCAGGTAGAAACAGAAAGCCTGCAGAACGAACGTAATACGCGTTCAAAAAATATTGGCAAGGCAAAGGCGGCAGGTGAGGACATTGCGCCATTGCTGGCGGAAGTGGAAAACCTGAAAAGCGATCTTGAATCCCGAAAGCAGGCACTGGATACGCTAACAGAGGAATTTGATGACTTGTTACATGGGATTCCCAATATCCCTTCACAAGCGGTACCACAGGGCACGAGCGAAGAGGATAATCAGGAAATTCGCCGCTGGGGTGAACCCAGGCAATTTGATTTTGAACCGAAAGATCATGTGGAACTGGGTGAGCAGTCCGGTGGTCTGGATTTTGAAACCGCAGTAAAGATTACCGGTTCCCGTTTCGTGGTTATGAAAGGGGAAGTCGCAAAGCTGCATCGTGCCCTGGTTCAGTTCATGCTTGATACCCATACCGGGGAGCATGGCTATACCGAAGTTAATGTACCGAATATGGTGAATGGGGATTCGGCCTATGGCACTGGCCAGTTGCCGAAGTTTGGCGAAGATCTGTTCAAGCTTACCGATGAACGTGGCTTTTACCTGATTCCCACAGCTGAAGTGCCGGTCACCAATTTTGTCCGTGACGAGATAGTCGATGCCAGTTTATTGCCAATGAAATTTGCCTGTCATTCATTATGTTTTCGTAGTGAGGCAGGTAGTTATGGCAGAGATACCCGGGGAATGATTCGCCAGCACCAGTTTGAAAAAGTGGAATTGGTGCAGTTGGTAAAACCGGAACACTCCAAAGCAGCTCACGAGGAGCTGACTCTCAATGCCGAAGCTATCCTGCAAAAGCTGGGCCTGCCATATCGTACGGTTGTGTTGTGCGGCGGCGACCTCGGCTTTTCAGCCGAGCTTACCTATGATCTGGAAGTCTGGCTGCCCGGGCAGAAGGCCTACCGGGAAATTTCATCGTGCAGTAATTTTGGTGATTTCCAGGCCCGGCGTATGCAGGCGCGTTGGCGGAATCCTGAAACCGGCAAACCGGAACTGATGCATACCATTAATGGTTCCGGACTGGCGGTTGGACGTACGCTGATCGCCGTGCTGGAAAATTACCAGAATGCAGATGGCAGTATTCGCGTTCCCGATGTATTGCAGACCTATATGGGTGGGATTAAGTCTATTCTGAATCCCCCTGTCTGAAGCCTGACTGCCGAGCCCCTGTCACAAAGCAATGGATTATCTGCCAATTATGTTACGCCTCCAGGACCAGAAAGTTCTGGTGGTCGGTGGCGGACAGGTTGCCATACGCAAGGTGGACATGCTGTTGCGTTCCGGTGCTATTGTGCGCCTGGTTGCACAAAGTGTGGATCCGGCACTGACCAAAACGCTTACACAAACCCGCCATGAAATTCTTCAGCGGCGTTTTCAGCCTGAAGACATTGATGGCGTCAGGCTGGTCGTTGCGGCCACCAATGATGAAGCTGTCAATTTGCAGGTCTATGAAGAATCCCGGCAACGCTGTGTCCCGGTTAATGTCGTGGA
>JAUHWU010000212.1 GCA_030427065.1 Gammaproteobacteria bacterium
ACACGAATACAGGATATTGGCTATGCCGGGCTTAAGGACAAACAGGCCATAACCCGGCAGTGGTTTAGTGTCAAAAGTGCTCCTGATCTGAGTGAGGCAGATCTGGCCCAGCCGGGTATAAACATTATTGAAATGCAAAGGAACTCAAGAAAACTGCGCAGGGGCAGTCATCGGGGAAATGCTTTCAGGATTATCCTGAGAAATATTGCGGTTGATAGCAGCTGGATAGAAAGCGTTTGCGCTGCCCTGAAAGCAAAGGGTGTCCCAAATTATTTTGGCCCCCAGCGCTTTGGTCATGGCGGCAATAATATTGCCAGAGCTGAAGGATTATTTGATGGCAAACTCGCTAAATTACCGCGCTTTCAACGTGGGATCGTTCTCTCTGCTGCCAGAAGTTATCTCTTTAATCAGGTATTGGCTGCACGGGTTAGTGACGGCAGCTGGGATCGGTATCTACCGGGTGACTTAATGGCTCTGGCAGGCTCATCCAGTGTCTTCAAGGCCGAAGCGGGTGACGAGGCAATTGCGGAGCGACTGACGACACTGGATATCCATCCAACAGGTCCACTTTGGGGAAAAGGGGATTTGGCCAGCGCTGGACAGGTACAAGGTCTGGAGCAGGGCATTATAGAAAAGTATGCTGTATTGTCCCGCGGGCTGGCCGCCGCCGGCTTGAAACAGGAAAGACGGCCACTGCGTCTGGTTCCTGAAAATCTGCAGATCCTCTCTGCTGGAGATGAGGAACTGATGGTAGAATTCAGCTTGCCTACGGGCGCTTTTGCAACCAGTGTTTTACGGGAGATGGTGTCAGCACCAGGATTATGAGTATATTGCTCTCTAATGATGATGGTGTGCGAGCACCTGGTTTAACGGCCCTTGCCAATATATTGTCAAAGCACTATGACTTGCAGGTTATTGCACCCACCTATGACCGCTCCGGTGTCAGTAACTGCCTGACACTTGATCGTCCATTACAAATAGAAAGGCTCAGCAATAACTATATTGGGGTAGATGGAACACCGACGGATTGTATCCATTTGGGGACTTCAGGCATTTATTGCCCCTTGCCGGAGCGGGTAATTTCCGGAATCAATTACGGTGCCAACATGGGCGATGATGTGCTGTATTCCGGTACCGTGGCTGCGGCCATGGAAGGGCGCTTTCTGTCAAAACCGGCCATGGCAATATCACTGGTAACCAGCAAGTCCGTCCAGGCAGATGTCAGTTTTGACGCGGCCGCGAGAATTGTTTATCAGTTATTGGGGTTTATCGAAAGCCTCGACATTCCCGCGTCTACTGTTCTTAATATAAATATCCCTGACTTGCCGGCGCATAATATCAAAGGCGTTAAATTCACCACGCTGGGCCGTCGCCTAAAAAGTGAAAATCCGGTTCGAACCGAAAACCCTCGAGGTAAAACGGTTTACTGGATAGGTCAGGCTGGCGGTCCTGTTGAAAACAAACCTGGTACCGATTTTCATGAAGTAGCCAGTGGCTATATCTCCATTACCCCAATTCATTCGGATATGACCCATGGCGCAGCCCTTGGCGAGCTTAAGAAGATATCAACCGAGAGCATTTCGGCAGCGATTGGCCTTGATACTGATAGCAGGGGAAAAGGATAAATCAGACCATGACTACCCTGAATCGAGAAGGTATAGGAATGACTTCCCTGAGAACAAGGGAACGACTGGTGAACCGACTGATAGAGCAAGGTATTCAACGTATTGATGTACTTGAGTCTATCAGAACCACTCCGCGGCACTTGTTTATCGATGAAGCACTGTCTCATCGCGCCTATGAAGATGTGGCCTTGCCGATTGGTTTTAACCAGACCATTAGCCAGCCCTATATCGTGGCTCGCATGACAGAGACCATTCTCAATGCGGCCCCTGATGATGCCTGCATTCTGGAAATTGGTACCGGCTGTGGTTATCAGACAGCCATCCTCGCACAGCATGTTAAGCATGTTTATAGTATTGAAAGGATTCGCCCTCTACTGGATAGAACCCGCCAACGTTTACGCGATCTTAGGGTAAACAACGTCAGTGTGAAGTGCGCTGATGGTAATCGTGGCTGGCCCCAGCATGCTCCCTTTGATTGCATAATTACCACGGCTGCGGCCGCTGAAGTGCCCCAGGCTTTACTGCAACAATTAAAGGAAGGCGGAGTAATGGTCATTCCGGTGGGAGGGAGGGAGCATCAGGAGCTTAAACTCTATCGCAAGACTGATGGGCAGATTAGCGATGAAACACTGGAAGCAGTGCGCTTTGTCCCTCTACTGGGTGGCGTTGAAAATTGATTTCAAGCGGAGCTTTTTAATCTCTTATGGATGCTGATCGCTCTTTTCGTTTTGACAGAAAAACACTGCTGCTGTTCCTTAAAGGCATGGCTATGGGGGCGGCGGATTCAGTGCCGGGAGTCTCCGGTGGTACGGTCGCATTAATTACCAATATTTATGCAGAACTGGTCGACTCTATAAAGTCTTTCGGCTGGCAGGCATTGGTGGTATGGAAAAAAGAGGGTCTTAAGGCCGCGTGGCAGCATATTAATGGCGCATTTCTGTTGACGCTGTTTGCAGGAATCCTTACCTCGCTGTTATTGTTGGGTAGAGTGATAATTGGCCTGATGGAAAACTATTTACCCTATCTAATGGCCTTCTTTGCAGGCTTGGTAATTGCATCAATACGATTTGTTGCAGGCAACGTAGCGGTATGGAAAGTCCCCGCGGTCATTATGACTTTTTTACTGGGTTTTTTTATCGCGATTGTTCTCGCCATCCTGCCTCTTGCTGATGCCAGCAACAGTCCTGTGTACTACTTTTTCTGTGGCGCAATCGCGATCTGTGCAATGATTCTCCCTGGGATCTCTGGTGCCTTTATCCTGGTCCTGCTTGGTGCTTACGGACCGGTGCTGGAGGCCTTGACGCAATTGAACCTCACTGTAATCGGGATTTTTGCCACTGGCTGCATAGCCGGGCTTATGTTGTTTTCGCGTTTTCTGTCCTGGTTGTTACACAACCACCATGATGGCACCATGAGTACACTGACAGGCATGCTGGCAGGATCCCTTTATTTACTCTGGCCCTGGCGTCTGGCAAATGAAATTAACATGGAAGATCATACCTTCACCCGATATGAGCATGTTTTGCCAGATACCTATGTGCAGATGACAGGGACAATATTCTCTCCGCTTATTTGCGCAGGACTCCTTCTGCTGGGTATTTTTCTGGTACTGTTGCTTGAGTTTGTGGCGGGAAATATTTCAAAACGTATTACGGGGAAAGCAGGGCAATCAGAGTCTGAAATTTCCTGAGGGATAATCCCGGGGGATAGTCCAGAAAGCTGGTCCCGGGTGCTAGTCCGGAGTAAAACTCCGGAGAAAAAGTCGCGAGAGAAAGCCACGAGAGAAAGCCCTGCTGGACAGTCCGAAGAGAGCATCCTGACAAACAATAGTTTATTTGCTAATGAGAAAAACAACACCTCATTTACCAATGCTGATCATCATTGCTTTATTGC
>JAUHWU010000060.1 GCA_030427065.1 Gammaproteobacteria bacterium
GATTGGTCATTGGCGTACGTTTGTCATAGCTGACATGCTTGCCACCCTTGATTCTGCCGGTTCCGCCAAGCAGTACATTGGGTAGAGGATAATGATCATGAAGGTTGGAGTTACTCATATTGGAACCGTAAAGAATAATTGAGTTATCCAGCAAGGTGCCATCCCCTTCCTCAATTGAGTCCAGCGTATCGATAAATTTCCTGAATTGCGTGACGTGGTAATTCTGGATTTTTACATTGCTGGCCATCTTGGCGGGATTGTTGGCATGGTGAGATGTGGCATGATGGCCGGTATTCACCCCTACCTGTGGATAGGTTCTGTTACTCAGTTCACGCGCCATCATGAAGGTGGAAACCCGGGTAATTTCACTCTGAAAGGCCAGAGCCATCAGGTCGAACATGATCGCCAGATGGTCTTCATAGTCGAAAGGAATGCCTGCCGGAGCGTCCGGTATATCAAGGTCAGGATTTTCTACAATCAGACGTTCCGCCTGCTGAATCCGACGTTCAATTTCCCTGATATTGTCCAGGTAATCGCTGATTTTCTGCCGGTCTCCACTGCCCAGTTGACCGCTGAAAGAATGTGTCTGCTGCACAACCGCATCAAGAATACTGCGATCCTCGGCCTGCCGTGCCAGTCTGTCGTCTACCGAACCACCCTGACCAAACAAGCGTTCAAACACCTTGCGAGGATTGATTTCCATGGGATTTGGGGTCGTCGGTGTACGCCAGGAAAGCGTGTTCATGTAAATGCAGCCGTAGTCCCTGTCACAGGCTCCCAGCAGACCACTATGATCTTCAGTGGCAAGTTCCAGTGAGGGCAGGGGGGTATCCTGGCCAATGACCTGGGCCGCATACTGATCAGCGGTTACACCGGCAAAAGCGTCAGAGCCCAGGGTTGCTTTTGGTCTGATACCACTGAGCCAGGTACAGGGGCTCAGGCTGTGAACAGCGGTGGTATCGGCCGCGGTATGCCCAAGGCCACTGACGATGGTCAGGCGATCCCGATAGGATTCCAGTGGTTTGAGGATAGTCTTGAATTCGAAATCAGTGCCGACTTTGTCCGGCGTGTACTCGGACATGATTGCACCGTGGGGGATATAGACAAAGCCGAGGCGTGGTTGCACCACGGAAGAGCTCTGGGCAAAAGCCGGTACCATGCTGGTCAGCAATGGCAGGCTGAGACTGACCCCCGTGCCTTTTAATAGCTGCCTGCGACTAATGTGTTTTTTGCTGATGAACATGTTGCCCCCCGGCGAATTCGTTTAAAAAAACCTGCTGTTTTTCTGGTCTGGTCAATTTACTGCAATATCCGCCCCGATTATAGACTTTCTGTATTAAAAACCAATGTCTTCAACGCAGTGCATTTTTCCGGCAAGACCGCTAAGCTGTGAGTATATTTCACTACTGCAAACATTCGATGTGTTATTTTTTACGACAGCTTGCCCTCCCTCTTGCGCCTCTTATCTTCATGTTTTGCCTTCAGAATATGGCAAATGCGCAAAGTGAATGGCGCGAATATCCCAGCATGGAGAGGGGAAATAATGCCTTCACTCTGCCACCGGACTATCTGGAACCCGGCGAGTTTGTGGTGGGCAGACTGATGTTTCCTCAATATGAACGCGGCCCTTTTGGCAGTGGACCTGGAGACTGGCGCCTTGGTGGAACCGCCTGGTCTGTGGACTATCCCGAAGGTGACAGGGTATTTGCCATGTTACTGGAGCGCATGACCACTGTGGATGTTCGGTCTGTGGAGCAGCCGGTGAATCTTGATGATGGGGATGATGTGTTTTTCTGGCCGTTCATGATTTCCGGGCTGGTGGGTAGCTGGGATCTTACCGAGTCGCAGGCTGTCAAATTGCGGGAGCACTTGCTTAAGGGAGGCTTCCTGTTGTGCGATTCCTTTTATGGGGAATATGAATGGAGTGGTTTTATCAAGACCATGCAGCGGGTTTTTCCTGATCGCCCCATTATAGATTTGCCCGATGACCATCCCGTGTTTCATATGGTGTTTGATTTATCCGACAAGCGTCAGATACCGACCTGGCAATACCTGCCAAGGGGTTACCGCCAGGGCGGTGATACCCCCGGTTGGCGCGCCATACTGGATGATAACGGACGCATAATGGTGATGATTGCCTTTAACAACGATATTGCCGATGGCTGGCAGCGGGCAAATGATCCCGGTTATCCGCAGTTCGAGGCGAACCTCAGTATTCGCATGGGGGTTAATTTTGCGGTGTATGCGTTGACGCATTGATGGGCAGTCACAAGAGACAGGAAAAAGGATAAAGGAAAAAGGAAAAAGGTGAGCGGTGCAGGGAGGCGGCAGGGAATTATAAAGAAGAGACAAACAACCACTCTTTCAGGTTGCAATGATTTTTGTAGGTCGGATAAGGACCGCAGGGACGCCATCCGACAAGGTGACTGCAAGGTCGCCATGCCTGAATTAATTTAACTAAACCAGCCCCAAACCTGCACCGCTCACCTTTTTCCTTTTTCCTTTATCCTTTTTCTTTTATCTTGCCTCTTGTAACTTGCGACTATTGTTTAGCTACCTGTGCGCCGGAGGTATCTACCGCCTGTTTCATGGTAAAAGGCACTGAATTGACGATAGCCTTGACGATGGCGGAGAAGCGGTAATCGTCTTGCGCGGCTTCTTTTCTGATGGCGCGTACTACCGGCATGTCATAGGGCTCAAGGCCGCGGCCGAGGGCGTAGGTGAGTAATTTCTCGGTCAGATTTTCGACAAAATTTTCCGGTTTGCTGATCAGGGCAGTGCGTAAGTCCTCAACACCATCAATGTAGCTGCCATCGCCAAGCTGGCCGCTGGAATTAACCAGCCCGCCTTCTTCCTTGAGTCGATAGCGACCGATGGCATCAAAATTCTCCAGGGCAAAACCCAGTGGATCCAGCAAACTGTGACAACTGGAACACACCGGATCCTGCCTGTGTAATTCCAGACGCTGACGAATCGACATGACATCAGAGCCAAGGTTTTCTTTCAGGTCCGGCACGTTGGGCGGTGGAGCCGGAGCCGGCGTACCGATAATATTTTCCATTACCCATTTGCCACGTAATACCGGTGAGGTTCTGTTGGGATACGATGTGACCGTCAGGATGCTGCCCTGGCCAAGCAAGCCACGGCGAGCCTCATCAACCTGGTCCACGCGGCGAAAATGGGTGCCATAGATATTGGGAATGCCGTAATGGGATGCCAGGCGGTCGTTCACGTAGGTCCAGTCCGCAGTCAGCAAATCCATGACTGAATGGTCGTCCTGAATAATTTCACTGACAAACATTTCGGTTTCCCGGCGAAAAGCATCGCGCAATTTATTATCAAAATTGGGGAAAGTCCTGGTATCGGGTGCCACACTTTTCAGGTTGCGCAAAAACAGCCATTGGGCAGCAAAGTTATCAACCAGGGAAATGGCTTTAGGGTCGCGCAGCATGCGTTCCACCTGGGCGTCAAAAACAGCACGATCATCAAGCTGGCCAGCGGCTGCCAGATCAAGCAATTCTTCATCAGGCATGCTGCTCCAGAGGAAAAATGACAGTCGTGATGCCAGTGCCAGGTTATCAAGGGTATAGACTTCGCCCGGTGCGACATTCTCAGGATCCGGTTCACTACGGAAAAGAAACTCTGGTGAGGTCAGGATGAAACGCAGGGCTGTCTGGATACCCCGTTCAAATCCGCCCTGGCTATAACCCTGCAGATAGAAATCACCAAACAAGGCATAGTCCTCGCTTGTTAAGGGTCTGCGATAGGCCAGCTTGCCGAGGTGACCGAGGATTTCAGAGGCACAACCGCTTTCATCTGCGCTTTGCTCCGGGTAGCAGGAGAATATTTTTTGGCGTGACAGGGTGTCGCCAGGGCCGGTGACATTATAGGGACCAATGATGTCCACATAATCCAGTGTTGGCAGCCCATTCATATTCTGTAAATCCAGATCGCGGGTATGCAGTTCCAGCGGTTCATGGGTTTCAGCGGCATTTTTCTGAATAAAAGTGACGGCCACTTTATGCAGACCGGCAGTGACGGGAATGCGGGTTTTCAGGCGTTGGTCAATGCTGTCAGCGGCCTCGGCAAAGTTTTCATCTGACATCAGGTTGTCGGCGGGTCCTCCAACCTGGGCGTGAAATACACGTTCACCATCAATGCTTATTTCAAACTCATGGGGCCATTCCAGCCCGGTCATATACCCGACAATATTACGCGTGAGATAGGAATGCAGTTCGTACTCACCATCGAGGGGGAAATTATGCTCAATAAGGATGCCGCCACGCGTGCCCATGGGCAGTCCTGGAAGATGCTGACCCTGAGGAGCATCTGGCGCGACTTTATACACCTTGGAAAGCGCATCCTGGCGCGGGTCGCCAACGGCAAGTTCGGATATTTTTCGTGATGCCACCAGGTACTGTTCCAGCAGTGAAGGCGACGTGCGCAGGACGTCGGCAATATTATCAAAGCCATAGCCTTCATCATCGGCAGGCAGGTATTCGCTGATATCCACCTGTAGGTTCAGCAAGTCACGAATAACATTACCGTATTCGGTTCTGTTCAGGCGATGCAGGGAAGACGGGCCAGGGTTAGGGTTGGCCAGTGTTGCGCTATCAATTTTATCCTGTAGATAGTTGACGAAAACCTGCTGTTGCACGGGATCGGGTCGTGGTTGGCTCATCGGCGGCATCAGACTGCCACGAAACTTGAGCATCACTTTTTCCCAGATTTCAGCGTCAGCTAAAGGATCGACAAGATTGACACCTTCAAGATCAAGGCTGCCGGCCCAGTCTTCAAAGTTATGGCATTCGATGCAGTAGGATTCGATAAATTCCTGCTGATGGGCAATGTCGGCTGGCTGGGCCTGAATGCCAAGGGGCAGAGTGCTTAATGTGAATAGAGTCGTCAACGTGGTAAGAGTCGTCAACGTCGAAAGAGTCTGCAACGTGAAGACAGCGCACAGAACTCCGGTTTTGCTATTAAAAGGTTTATACATGCTTTACTCCCCCTGGAGCGGGGAAGAATAATGGAGCCTTCATGCTAATTCAAGGTAACCTGAAAGGACTGTTTTGGACGCCGCCGGGAAAGTGCTATGGAAAAACCTTGCGGGTGTCCTAGCTGATTGTTTTGCGGGCGATATTCCTTTCCTGGCCCTGACCTGACAGGGCTTGAATGGTTTTCGGAAATTATAGGGGGGTCAGATTCATTGTATTTATTCGCCGGCTTTCTTATGCTTGTCCGATATTAATGATTATTGGAGTTCCCTGATGCAACAGTTACGCATGCCACTTCTGCTTATTGCCCTGCTTGCTCCGGCCCTGGGCAGTGCTCACCATGGTCTGGCAAACTTTAATCTCAACATCGACATCACTGTGAAAGGGCAAGTAACGGATATCGCCATGATCAATCCCCATTCCTGGGTTTATCTGGATGTCACCAATAGCGATGGCAGTATCTCCCCATGGAAATGCGAATTACGGGGAGGGACAGTTTTACGTCGTTCAGGCTGGACCAGGGACATGTTTGAAATAGGGTCTGAAGTGACTATTTCCGGATCACCGGATCGCTTCGAGGAAAATACCTGTTATACCGGCACTATTACCTTTGCCAATGGGGAAAGTCTGGACCGCTATGAGCAGATAATCGATGCAGAAAAATACCTGCGCAAAGCCATTGAGATAAGCCGGCTTGATAATGGCGATCCTGATATCAACGGAGACTGGGCCGCAGAGCAGGTGGTGATGACTGATCCACGCGGGCTTGAAGGAACACTTGTTCCACTTAGTGTGGCAGACCAGTTCGATCCTGGAGAGGTGCCTGCGGGGGGCAGGGCATTCCAGGGCTCACGGGGAACGCCCGAGTCCTTTTCCGATGATCCGCTTGTCACTACCTGGGGGCGTCCCAGTCCACTTGCCCTGACAGAAGCGGGCAGGGCGGCCATAGCGGGATTTGATGGCTCGTCAACAGATAACCCCAGGTTACGTTGCGAAACCACAAACATTCTTTGGGACTGGGCTTTTGATAATCCCGTCAACCGTATTGAGCAGACAGAAGACAAGATCAGGCTGATCTACGGGACCATGATTTTTGAAAGAACCATCCATCTTGATCAAACCGAATTTCCGCCAGATCTGAAACCCAGTCGCAGCGGCTATTCCATCGGTCGCTGGGAAAACAATGCGTTGATTGTCACCACCAGGGGCTTTCTTGAGGGGATACTGCTGGCAGACGCCAATACCCCTCACAGTGACCAGTTACAGGTGGAGGAGCAGTTCAGAATAGATCCGGCTACCGGCGCGTTGACAAGATCCTATACGGCGCAGGATCCCTTGTATTTTGCAGGACAGTATCGCGGCGCAGACACCATGTATATTTCCAGCTATGCCTGGGAACCTTATAACTGTGATGACCGGTCTTACCGTTCAGATCTGTGAAGTCGCGATCCAGCGGGAGCGCCCGGGTTACTGTTCAGCAGCTACGATTATGTTGAATCGATCCCTACATTGAAAATGGCAATTTAAGGACCAGGCGACTATGAAAAAAATAATGGCGTGTCTTTCAGTTCTTGCCCTGGGCTTGCTCAATGGCCCCGTTCAGGCGGCAGAACCAGTATCCTCGCCGGGTAACACGCCAATGCCCTGGGCCTATGCCATCAACACGCCCGGTGTCGAAATTCCCTTTGCCTTTAATGTACCCAGGACCGTGCCGGACTCTGAGGTTGAATTCATCTTCACTAATCCCCGCAACCTTTACGAGCCGCCTGACTGGCACCCTGATGATCATCCTGTGATGCCGGAAATTGTAGCAAAAGGGCGTGAGCCTGTGGTCTTTGCCTGTGGTTATTGCCATTTGCCCAATGGACAGGGGCGTCCGGAAAATGCCAGCCTCAGTGGTCTGCCAGAGCAGTACATTATTCAGCAAATGGCGGATTGGCGTGACGGACTGCGCAGAAGCTCCGAGCCCCTGCATGGACCCGCTTCAGCCATGCAGGCTATTGGTGCCAACGCGACGGAGGAAGAGGTGAAAGCGGCGGCAGCCTACTTTTCCGGTCTTACTCCGAAAAAATGGATTCGTGTGATAGAGACCGCCAGCGTAACTGAAACAGTGGTCGCTGGCTGGATGTATGTTGAGAAACCGGGAGCAGGCAGTGAGCCCATTGGCAATCGTATTCTTGAAATGCCCGAAGACCTTGAGCGCACAGAGTTGCGTGATGATAATTCGGGTTTTATTGCTTACGTGCCTGTCGGCAGTATTGCCAGGGGCGAGGAACTGGTGCGCTCCGGTAATGATGGTGTGGCCACTTGCGGTACCTGCCATGGCGCAGAACTCAGAGGTCTTGGTCCTGTGCCAGCGCTGGCCGGGCGCTCTCCCAGTTATATTGCCAGGCAGCTTTTTGATTTACAAAATGGTAATCGACAGGGCTTGTGGTCGCCACTGATGGCAGATGTGGTGGCAAGGCTGGGCATAGACGACATTGTCGCCATTTCAGCCTATCTGGCGTCACTGGATCCCTGAGCAGAATCGAGGCACGCGTGTCAAAAAAATCCGCTGGCAGGAAAACAGTCATTATTGGTGGCGGTCATAATGGCCTGGTATGCGCAGCGTATCTTGCTAAAGCCGGTCGTGATGTGGAAGTGCTTGAAAAAAGGCATGTGCTGGGTGGCGCAGCGGTTACTGAAGAATTTTTTCCAGGTTTTCGCAATTCTGTTTGTTCCTATACAGTCAGTTTGCTGCATCCGAAGATTATCAATGACCTGAATCTGTGTGCACATGGGCTGCGCATAGTGCCGCGTCGGGTGAATAATTTTTTACCATTGGCAAATGGTGACAGCTTTACTGCCACTGCTGGAGAACTGGCAAAGGAAGTTTGCCGTTTTTCAAGCAAAGATGCTCAAGCCCTGCATGAGTATGATGATTTTCTTGCAGCCGTGATGCCGGTAGTCAAGGAGATCATGCTGATGACGCCGCCTGATCTTGAACGTGCAGGGTTTTCAGATCTGCTCTCGTTGTTTCGTCTAAGCCGACATTTCTCTTCGCTATCGCGGCAACAAAAACAATTTCTTTTTACACTGTTTTCCCGCAGTGCCGGCGAAATTCTGGATGACTTTTTTGAAACTCCCGCACTCAAATCCCTGCTCGGATTTGATGCCATCGTCGGTAATTTTGTTTCTCCGTATACGCCTGGCAACGGTTACAACTTGCTGCATCATTTGCTGGGAGAAGTAAATGGTGAGGGCGGTCGTTGGGGCCATGCTATTGGAGGAATGGGGGCAATAAGTGATGCAATAATTGCCGAAGGAGCTCTTCATGGTGCCAGGTATCACACTAATGCGGCGGTTTCCCGAATTATTGCTGAAGGTGGCAAGGTGAAAGGCGTGGTAACACAGGATGGCAAGCTGTTTGAGGCGGACACTGTCGTTGCCAATGTAAATCCGGCAATCCTTTTTTTGAATTTACTGGATGAGGACTGCGTGTCTGAAGAATTGAAATCACATTTCAGACAGTACAAGTGTGGTAGCGGGGCGTTTCGACTCAATGTTGCACTCAGCGGGCTTCCAGCCTACGCAGGCAGAACCTGTGCTCATTGGCAGGAGGCAGGCATTATTATTGCGCCCTCGCTGGACTATATGGATCGCGCATGGCAAAGCGCAAGAAATGCAGGCTGGTCAGAGCAGCCGGTAGTGGAGATGCTAATCCCCAGTCTGATCGATGACTCGCTGGCTCCCTCTGGAAGCCACGTAGCCAGTCTCTTTTGTCAGCACTTCTCGCCAGCACTTGGGCAAAACTGGGAAACCTCCAAAGAAGCCGCTGTCGCTGACATACTCGCGACAGTGGAAAACGTGTTTCCAGGCTTTGGTCAGTTGATTCTGGGAATACAGAGTCTCAGTCCCTGGGATCTGGAGCAGCAATTCAGTCTGGTGGCTGGTGATATCTTTCACGGGCGACTGTCGCTGGAGCAACTTTTCACAGCGCGGCCTGCTATTGGCCTGGCGCAGTATAAAATGCCATTAACAGGGCTGTATTTGTGTGGTTCCGGTGCTCACCCGGGCGGTGGTGTCAGTGGCCTGCCCGGGCATCATGCTGCACGGGCAATTCTTAACTGAGGCCAGCGTCAGTTTCCATCGGCATTTCAGGGTCTGCAGTCCATTCTGTCAAGGAACCATCATATACGGCCACGTTCTCATGCCCCAGCAGTGTTAACGCGAGGGCATTTGAACTGGCGGCAATACCACCACCGCAATAGGTAATGACCCTGTCCTTCTCCATGCATGCCAATGGGGCAAAGTGTTGCGCCATGGCCGCTTTATCCAGATAGGTATTGGCGTCAGGGTTGATGAGGGATTCACAATAGAGATTCTTGCTGCCGGGGATGCGGCCGGCCCGTTTATAGGGGCTGACTTCCCCTTTAAACATTGGCAGGGGAAGTGAATGCAGCAGCAATGTCCGGGCATCATCACAAGCCGCTTTCACGCTTTGCTTGTCTGCCATCAGTTCGGGGCGATGCTTGAGGGTAAACGTTTCTGCCACGGCGTAGTGAGTCGGCTGAGTTGAGACTTCTCTGTTTTCAGCGAGCCATTTTTTCCAGCCCCCATCCAGTACTGCTGCATTATCAAAACCACAGACTCGTAACATCCACCAGACCCTCGCAGCCCAGGCATGATTGCCGTGGTCATAACAAATCACTGTGGTATTATCACCAATACCTTTGTTTTTCATGGTTTCAGCGAAAGCCTCGGGACTGGGCATCATCAGGGTAAATTCATGCTCTGGATCGGATAACTCGTCGCTGACATTGACATAAATGCTGTTGGGGATATGACCCTCTGACCACTGATCAAACCCCGGGACAAAGCCATAACTACCATCCTCATTGGGCTTCATTAGCAGCGTGCAATCGAGAATCCTGATGTCAGGTTCATGGCAGTGCAGCGCCAGCCAGTCGGTAGAAACAAGTGGTGTATCGAGGGTTATAGTCATGCTTTTCTCCTGTTATCGAGAGGCGATAATAAACACTGAAAGCGCAGGAGAAAAGACCGTAACTCTACAAAGTCGGGAAAAGGCAGACAGGGAATAAAAAAAGCCGGGCATTAAGCCCGGCTGGTTCCCTGACAGGCCAGCAACCTGTCAGGTGAGGGGAACTTCCTGTTTTTACAAGCTTGTCTCAAAGGGATCACTTAACTCTTCAATGCAGGCGCGAATAACTCTGCGTACATTGAATTGGTAGTCCTGAGAGGCTTCCACTTCTTCAAGGCTAATGAGTCCATCGTCATTACTGTCGATCCTGTCGAAAAGTGCATAGGCGCGTTCTTCAATGGCGAGGCTGAGTTCAACCAGATCAATATAGCCGTCGCCATCCAGATCCACAGACTCAAAACGACCCTCAACTTCACCCGGTCCCTGCCAGTCTGCAATAGTTTCCCTGACACACTGGATGACAGCTTCACGATCGATGTCGGGGCGATCATGGGGACGTTCCCGTCTGGCTTCTTCTTCACTTATCAGGCCATCGCCATTTTCATCCTGACGATTAAATTGTTGGTCAACACGAGTGAGTCGTCCCTCCACAAACTCATTTTCATCGACAAAGCCATCAGCATTGTTATCCAGATGATCGATGAGATTTTGAGGGTTGCCTGCGGGGCGACCACGACGATGACGGGTCTGTTCAGAATGAACCAGCTCTCCACCACGGCGTGCGGTGACCTGAATTCCCTCTATATCCCTGCTAAATCGGGGACCACCTTCCTGGGCAGTAGCGGCCGGCAGGATTGCTGCGCTTAAAATTGTTGTAGTGCCTAGTACAAGCAGACTCTTGAGTTTCATCATTACGTACTCCTTTTATTGTCGAATATTGCTAAAACTGATTTTAAAAATTGAATACCGGCCGGAATATTCAGTTCACTGTGTAAAACGCCGTGTAACAACATTGGTTGACAAGAGTATTCAAAAACGTGATACAGATCGCTTTCAGTGCTGCTGAAATATCCGCTGTCACAGCGCGGATGTCGTTACAAAGATGCAATAGATCGGTAGAATGCAGTTGATATATAAAAGCGCCAATGCTCGGAGAGTACCTTGTCATTACCGGAAGATTTACGTCAGGAATATCTGGAAACATTGGGAATAGTAAGTTACTTCCCGCGTTTCATCCTGCCGGCAGCCCCGAAACCGGAGCCCTGTGAATGGTCTGAAGCATGGAAGCTGCAACGCCTTGCCGACACGCAGGCTATTTCGCAACAGATCGGACAGATACCCGCCCAAACAACATCTGCAGAAGCCTCTACGCAAGCATCTACGCAAGCATCTACAGGAAGTAGTGCCACAGTAATTGTCCAGACTGGGCAGCTTGCCTGTGAACCGGCAAGCCCTCCACCAGAACCGCGTCTTGAGCCTGAATCATCTCGTCCCCGGGTTTCCTCACGCCATTCTCCTGAAAGAGAATTACCGCAGACAGACGTCCAGGCGACGAAAGCCACCAATAAAAGAAAATCCAGTCTGGAGGAGATCAGGCTGCAATTACTTTGTATTCGCGTGAATGATAACCTGGCCATTCTGAATGCCATGCCGCACTTTGGCCCAGGGCAATTATCGCGTCAGCATATGGCGTTATTGCAAAACATGCTCAGTGCCAATTCAATAAATCCTCAAAGCCTGCTTGTGGATGAAAAACCCTTCCACTGGCCTATGGTACAGGGTCAGTTTGTCGATAACAGTAAATCAGCAGCGGCTACTGCACTTGTTGCCTTCCTGCAGCAAAAAAAGGTGGACTGGCAGTTCAAGAGTCTGCTTGTCATGGGCGAGCAGGTTGTCACCCGATTATTTACTGCGTCAGAAGAAGACAATGCCGACGTTGAGGATGGTGGCACTAAAAGCGCAAAAGTTTCGACGAGCGCTGGTAAATCGGCAAGAGAATCTGCAGCAGATTCAGCTGATTCCCCGGCCCATTCCTCCACTCCCGCAATTATGCCAACTATGGAATCTCAGGCATGGGAAACGTTTTATGCCCGCAGTCTGGATGAAATTTTGCAGACTCCGGTGCTGAAAAAAGAGCTATGGAGTATTACCAGAAAAATACGTCACTAGACGTTTTTAAATTTCCATAATGCACAAATTACGTATCAGGAAAATGACCAGGGCCGATCTGCCTGTGGTCACCAAAATAGAAGCTGACTGCCAGAGTCATCCCTGGACGCTGCTACAGTTTCTGGATGGATTCAATGCCGGTCATCAGGGTTGGGTAGCCCTCAGGAATTATGAAGAACGGGAAATGATTATCGGATTCGCCATTGTTACCAGCGTTATGGATGAGAGAACCCTGTTGAATATATGTGTCAGACCTGCATTTCAAAAACAGGGCACAGGGCGAGCACTGCTTGAATTTTTGCTGCAGCAGGCGAAGCTTGAAAATAGTGCAAAAATGTACCTTGAAGTCAGGGCGTCAAATAACCCTGCAAAAGATCTGTATGAAAGCCTTGGCTTTGAAAAAATTGCAGAGAGAAGAGATTATTATCCAGCTATTATTGGCAGGGAAGATGGTCATGTATATTCCCTGTCTCACTTTTCATGATTGTCACCAGGGACCTCTGAACGAGAATGATGTGAGGATAAATCCTGAGCCTGATTCTAATTCAGGTAGTCGTCAGGGTCGTTACCATCATTAGTCTCAGTCTTGATGAGGCAATTTTTCAGCCACACAAAAAACTTGAAGATGCTGACTGCCAAGAGTGCCAGCAAGACGATCGCAATAAAAAAAATGGCCGTAGAAAGAATGAAGTTTTGTACGTCGCTTGCCGGGATATCAGCAAAATTGATAACTGCAAAAATTGCAGCAACACTGACCAGGATACCCGAAACCACGTTCCGGGTTTTTTTATTCATTTTTTTCTTCATAAAAAAACTATGACATTTCCTGCAAGGCAGCCATGGCAGACAGCAAGCGTTTGTTGTCTTGCGGGGTACCAATGGTAATGCGTAATTTATTTTCCAGACGATCCTCATTACGGAAGTAGCGCACCAGTATTTGCTGATCTTTTAATGCCAGATAAATTTTTTCTGCCGAGGAGCCGGCTGGTACCGTGGCCAGTACAAAATTACTCTGACTGTCGGGCACGACATAGCCCATCTCGCGCAGTGCCGCAGTGACTACCTGACGCTCACTACGGACATTTTTCCAAGTCTGAGCCGCATACGCCTGATCCTCAATAGCAGCCCGTGCAAGCGCCTGTGAGATCAGGTCGGTATTGTAACTGTCCTTGGTTTTCATGAGCGGGGAAATTACGGCGGGATTGCCCAGGCCGTAAGCCATACGGAGTCCGGCCAGGGAATACCCCTTGCTAAAGGTGCGTAAAATAAGCACGTTATCGTATTCCTTTAGCAGACGCTCTGATTGATAGGTAATTTCCGGATCAACGAAGTCAATATAGGCCTCGTCCAGCAGCAGCACGCCCTGAAATTCGGCTGCCAGAAGGGCAATTTGTTCAAGGGCTGTCAGCGTGCCTGAAGGAGCATGTGGATTGACCAGGAAACAAACCTTGGCTCCGGACTTGTTTAACAGATCGGCATAGTGTTCCGGATGCGTCCAGTCGTCATTGAGTTCAAAAGCGGTGAGCTTGCAACCGTGTGCTGCCGCCAGAACCTGATAAAGCGTATAGGTAGGGCGAGCCACAGCAATGCTGTCAGTGGTGTCTACGAAAGTGGCAATTGTCATCCGCAACAGCTCATCGCCACCATTGGTAACGATGACATTTTCCGGAGCCAGGCCATGCCTGGCTGCTATTGATTCCTGCAAACTGCGAGCAGTTGGCGGGGGGTATTGGCGTAAGCGGGCGACATCACAATTGCCAAGTGCTGCGGCAACCGCGGGACTTGGCGGGTAGGGGTTTTCGTTGGTATTAAGTTTGAGTATGCCTGGTGAGTCGATTTGCTCTCCGGGTATATAGGCAGCCATTGTTTCGATGTTTTTTCGCTCGTAAGCCATTGTTTACTTGATCTCTTGTTGATTTTTACCGGCAACTTTTGAATTTGCTCAGGGTGAATAGGTATTCAGGCGATTATTCCAGCCGGCAAGCCAGCGTTGTTCATTTCTTTCAACAGGGGCATTATCAACTCGCGCCTGCAGGGTATTGCGCGCAGACTGAATAAAGGCCTGCATGGGTGAAACACCATCACGGCTGTCCATGCCAAGTAACACCTGCTTCAAGCCCCAACCCTGTGACTGGTAAGTCTCCTGCTCTGAAGTGCCTGTACCCTTGAAATTAACATAATCAATCAATGCATATAAGCCATAGGGCGGAGAAGCATTGGCGACACTGTAAAAGTTTTCCTGTAAGCGCGTTTTTGTCAGCACCGATGTTTCAGAGGCGATCATTTTGTCCAGTGCGGAATCAAAGCGATTAATGATAAATCGTGTTTGTTGTAATGAATGTTGAGCCAGAAAGCGCCTCAACTCCTGCATCTTCCCAGAGTCTAGATCCGCCTGGAATGCATCCCGGTTTTGCCAGGGAGAATTAAAATTTTCAGTTTCGATCCAGGCCGGAATGCTTACTCCTTCTGCAATCATATAACGCAACAGGTCGGGAAAACTCTCATCGAAAATTTCCTCCTGGCCA
This sequence comes from Gammaproteobacteria bacterium, assembly GCA_030427065.1. Lineage (GTDB taxonomy): Bacteria > Pseudomonadota > Gammaproteobacteria > Pseudomonadales > Pseudohongiellaceae > Eutrophocola. The sequence continues at coordinate 14,610 of JAUHWU010000060.1, forward strand.
GCCTGGTACCAGATGAAATGCCCAATACCAAGAGAAGGAAAGTTTTCCCCCTGGTTCCAGGAGGTCAGGCAGCGTGGCTGGCGATTGCATTCATTGTTGAAAATCTGATCGCCTATCCAGTTCACCTGCGCTGTGTTGAGGTCTGGATATTCATTGCCATAAATTAGCGCAGACACCAGCAAAAGCCCGGCATAGAGCAAAGCTTTCAGGGTGGCTGACGGGGCTCTTTGAAGATCAATCCTTTCCAATCTATGTTAGTCTTTATCAAATTAATGGATACTTTCAGGATTCTAGCATAAAGTATTGAGAGCTCAGACTCTTATCCCTTGTATTTAAAGAGAATTATTAAAGTAATTCGGATTTGAATTTTACACAGGGGTATTGGCATATTGCGCTGCTGACCGTGTTCAGATTACAGGCTGCAGGAAAATATTTGTATCTATTGTCAGCATCCTTCCAGAGCTTGAATGGTGATTGGAAAGTGCTTGAAAAACAGAAACAGTGAGCAAGCGAAAAGCATAAGTAATTTCAATAAAAGCAAGGCAAGTAAAGACAGTAAAAATGGTAGAAGATACATCTACAGAAGACGTGGTCATAGAGCCGGTCGACAAGGTTGTAGAAGTCCCGGCTCAAGATGATTTCGTCCGGCATCTGGCATCGCTGTATAAGCAACTGAAGTTTGCCAAAAACCTCAAGAAAGCCATGAAAGAGGTCGAAGGCACTATCCTAGAGTTGATGGGCGCCAGGCTTTTTACGATTTACCAGAGTGATAAAAACGGCAGAGAAATTGTTGCCAGTTTCAAAGGTGATATACGTCCCCACGAAGGTGACGATGATATTGAAATTCGGGTCCCTTTTACCCCCACCTCTCTTGCTGGCTATGTAGCACTTAGTCAGAGACCAATCCTGGTCGAAGATGTTTATAACGCTGAAAAACTGACTGAAATTCATGCCCGCTTGCAGTGGGATAAAAGTTTTAGCGAATCCCAGGGGCTGTTTTTTAAATCCATGATTGTAGTGCCCATCAAGGACGATATTCTTCTTGGAGTGGTGCAGTTAATCAGGCTCAAGGATGATCCGGTATTTACCAATACAGATCTCAAACATGCGCAAATGCTGGCGCAGATGCTGGCAAAACAATTCCGTTCGGAATTCCAGAGCACCCAGGGCCCATACGACTACCTGGTTCAGCAAGGCAAACTTACAGCCAAAGATATGGACGAAGTGGAGAAGGGGGTATCTCTCTATGGTGGCACTATCACCAAAATGCTCATGGAAGATTACAAAATAGAGGCCGATGAGATAGGTAAATCCCTCGAGCTTTACTACCGCGTCCCCTATATGAAGTTCGATCCCAACATCACTCTGCCAATGGATCTGATGGAAAATCTGGGAGCCAGTTATTTAAGAAATAACCTCTGGCTACCCATTGCTGGCAGTAAGGAAGAAGTCACCATTCTTATCAGTAACCCCAGTGATTACCAGCGCATCATGGAAATCCAGGGCATTTTGAATGCCAAGAATTATGTGTTCAGGATTGGTTTGCCTGAAGACATCCTCAAATACCTTGGGGGTACGCAGGAGGAAGAAGAACTTGAGGAAGGTTTTGATGATGTATTCAAGAGCCTTCAGGAAGAAGGCGGCATCGAAGTTGATGATGCTGAAGATGACAAGGATGATTCTGAAAATGCCGCTGCTGCTTCAGGCATTATTCAGCTGGTAAATCGCATTATTGTTGAGTCAGACCGCCTGGGTGGATCAGATATTCATATTGAACCTGGCAAAGATAAAAGTCCCGGCATTGTCAGAGTAAGAGTGGATGGTATCTGTCGGGAAATTCTCAAAGTCCCGGCAGAGCATACCGGAGCTCTCATTGCCCGTATCAAGGTTATGTCCAGGCTGGATATTTCCGAACGCCGTCTGCCACAAGATGGTAAGTGTAAGTTAAAAATCCGCGGCAGGGCACTGGAGCTTCGTGTTGCCACTGTACCAACAGTAAATGGTGAGAGTGCAGTGCTACGTTTGCTGGCTGCCGGTTCAGCCATGCCGCTGGAAAAACTTAATCTTGCTCCACAGAATATGGAAAACCTGCTGGAAGCGGCCAAGCATCCCCATGGACTGCTGTTGGTGGTAGGCCCGACAGGTTCTGGTAAGACCACAACGCTGCACGCGGTACTTGGCTACCTGAACCAGCCGGACAGAAAAATCTGGACTGCAGAAGACCCGGTTGAAATTACTCAACCAGGTTTGCAGCAGGTGCAGATGCAGCCAAAAATCGGTTTTACTTTTGCCACCGCCATGCGCGCATTTTTGCGTGCTGACCCGGACATTATTCTGATAGGTGAGATGCGTGACCATGAAACTGCCGCTATCGGTATTGAAGCCTCCCTCACTGGTCACCTTGTCTTGTCAACTCTTCATACCAACTCGGCCCCGGAGACCATCACACGTCTTCTCGATCTGGGCCTTGATCCCGTCAACTTCTCAGATGCCTTGCTGGCCATTCTGGCCCAGCGTTTGATGAGAACTCTTTGCCCAAAATGCAAAGAAACCTATAAACCTGAAGAAAAAGAACTAAATCACCTAATTGAGCAGTACGGCACAGAAGATTTCAAAACTTTGGGCTTTAATCCCTCTGAAATGGAGTTGTGTCGCGCAGTTGGCTGTGCTGAATGTGGTGATAGTGGCTATAAGGGGCGTACCGGCGTGCATGAATTGCTGATAGGAACCCATGAACTTCAGTCCATGATCTACAAGAAAGCCGACCTTTCAGACCTTACGGCGCAAGCCATTAAGGACGGCATGAGGACTTTGAAGCAGGATGGTATTCACAAGATCTTCCTGGGCCTTACTGACTACGAACAACTCCTGAGAATTGTTGCCCAATAGCAACATTGATCTGGTTTGGTTAGCAGTTTAACCAGCTGTATTGTAATCAGGCTAAAGAGCTGATTCCTTAAAATGTGCGCTGT
>JAUHWU010000213.1 GCA_030427065.1 Gammaproteobacteria bacterium
CCCATTTTCTTTAACACTCTTGAAGATGCCGGCGCCCTGCCGATTGAATGCGATGTCAGCAACATGGAAACCGGCGATGTCATCGATATCTATCCCTATGAAGGCAAGATTACCCGCCACGGTAGTGACGAAGTATTAACTACCTTCTCCTTCAAGACTGACATGCTGCTGGATGAAGTACAGGCTGGTGGTCGTATACCGATGATTATTGGTCGGGGGCTCACAGAACGCGCCCGCGAAAAACTGGGTATGGGCCCCTTTGCAGGGTTCAGACGTCCCAAGCCACCTGTTGAAAGCGACAAGGGCTTCACTCTGGCTCAGAAAATGGTCGGCAAGGCCTGCGGCGTGGAAGGCATTCGTCCGGGCACTTATTGCGAACCGCGCATGACCACGGTTGGCTCTCAGGACACCACAGGCCCAATGACCAGGGATGAGTTGAAAGATCTGGCTTGCCTTGGCTTTACCGCCGACCTGGTTATGCAGTCTTTCTGCCATACCGCCGCCTATCCAAAGCCGGTGGATATCGATACCCAGCATTCATTGCCTGACTTTATTCAGACTCGCGGAGGGGTATCCCTGCGCCCCGGCGATGGCATTATCCATTCCTGGCTCAACCGCATGCTGCTACCGGACACGGTAGGCACCGGGGGCGACTCTCATACCCGTTTTCCGATTGGTATCTCTTTCCCTGCAGGTTCCGGCCTGGTGGCTTTTGCTGCGGCTACCGGAGTGACCCCGCTTGACATGCCCGAATCTGTCCTGGTGCGTTTTAAAGGTGAAATGCAACCGGGCATCACCCTGCGCGATCTGGTCAATGCTGTTCCCTATGCAGCCATACAGAAAGGTCTGCTCACAGTTGAGAAAAAGGGCAAGAAAAATATTTATTCTGGCCGGATTCTGGAAATAGAAGGTCTGCCTGACTTGAAAATCGAGCAGGCCTTTGAGTTGTCCGATGCCTCCGCAGAGCGTTCAGCGGCGGGTTGTACCATCAAGCTTAACAAAGAACCGATAATTGAATACTTCAAATCCAATATCACCTTGCTACGCTGGATGATCTCCCAGGGTTATGGTGATCCACGCACACTGGAACGTCGTGCCTGCGCAATGGAGGACTGGATCGCCAATCCCGAATTACTGGAAGCTGACAAGGATGCTGAATACCGCGAAATCATAGAAATCGATCTGAATGAGATCACCGAACCCTTGCTTGCGTGTCCTAATGACCCGGATGATGTGAAGCCATTATCTGAAGTGGCAGGCACTAAAATTGACGAAGTCTTTATTGGTTCCTGCATGCTCAATATTGGTAACTTCCGGGCAGCAGGCAAGGTTCTGGAACAGGTCGCGGGCGATGGCTCATTGCCTACTCGACTATGGATAGCACCACCCACCAAAATGGACCAGCATCAGCTGACAGAAGAAGGATACTATTCAATCTTTGGCAAGGCTGGAGCCAGGACAGAAATGCCAGGATGTTCCCTTTGCATGGGCAACCAGGCACGCGTAGCCCCTAAATCAACGGTTGTTTCTACATCAACCCGAAATTTTCCGAATCGTCTGGGGGATGGCGCCAACGTGTTTCTTGCCTCAGCAGAAATGGCAGCTGTGTGTTCCGCACTGGGAAAAATTCCTAATATGGAGGAGTACATGGGTTACATGAACAGCCTCAATACCATGTCCGATGATATTTATCGTTATATGAACTTCAATGAAATAGAGCAGTATATGAAGGGAGCTGAGAATGCGAAGAATATTCCCCTGCAGAATATCCAGGAAGTAAAAACGTCCTGATAATTTTCCAAGATAAAAAAAACCGCTGCATTGCAGCGGTTTTTTTATGTTTATTCTGAGCAAGTCAGGTTACAACGCCACCTGCTATTGCTTCGTCTTTATCATTGACGCCATCGCCCTTATCGATCCCTTCTTTTTTGCCACCTTGAATGCCTTCAGCTCTACCAGGATCCAGTTTAAGTCCCAATAAAATAACTGCAGCTATTATGGAGCCTGATCCCATCACCAGAGCAACCATGGGGACTTCCAACCCGCCTTGTAACAGATAGCCGGCTATGATCGGTGAAAGTACAGACCCTCCTCTACCAATCCCCACTGCAAAACCGGTGCCCGAAGCACGGGCATGGGTTGGAAATACCTGCGCCAGAATGGCATACATGCCAACAATACCGGCATTGGTAAAGAAACCGGCCATGGCAACATAAAGCTTTAATGACATAAGCTCAGCTGGAGCACGCCCGAAAATTCCTGTAAATACCCAGGCCATTATAAAAGTAAAAATCGTCAGGGATTTCAGATTAAACCTGATGGTCAGCACGCCGAAGAAAATACAGCCCAGGGCACCTCCCAGGCTTGCCCAGGTCAGGACTTCCCCTGCAAGATAAGGCTGGAAACCCATATCCACGACCAGTTTAGGGGTCCATTTCAAAATAAAATAAAGCGTGATCACATGCAGGAAATAAGCCGCAGTTACCAACACTGTGGTTCTGATCATGGTTGAGCTGAACAGAAATGAAGTAGACTTTTTGCGTTCTGAAGCATCAATATGAGGCAAGGCTGCAACGGCAGCATGACCAAAGCGTTTCATGGTGGCATTAATTTTATCCAGGGCATCGGCGGGCTGTTTTCGGGTCAGCCAGTGAACTGATTCCGGCATAAAAAAATGCACCAGAGGAATAAATAACAAGGTCGCTGCGGTACCGAAATAAAAAATCGCACGCCAGTCAAAAAACTCCAGTAATCTCGACACAATCAAGCCACCGACTACGCCCCCTACAGGATAGCCAATAGCCATTGTGGAAATGGCAAATGCACGCTTCCTGGTATTGGAAAACTCTGCGGCGACCGCGTTGATCGCAGCCAGCATGCCACCTATCCCCAAACCGGTGAGAACACGCCAGATGGATAGCTCTACAAGATTGCTGGTGGTGGTCACCATAAACATGCCAATAACCATGGCAAACAAACAACCCATAATAGTTGGTTTTCTGCCAATCCGGTCTGCAACTCCACCAAGCAAAACAGAGCCCACGGCCATACCGATCAATTCCATGGCAAGCACGTAACCCAGCCCGGCATTTCCCAATCCCCACTCTGCAGCAATACCCGGTCCTGCGAAACTGATAGCGAGCACATCAAAACCATCAAGCGCATTCAAACCCACGGTCAATGCAATAATCGTATATTGCAGGCGGGACATGGCAGAATCTTCAATAATCTGACGCGGATCAGCGTTCATGATTTCCCCTTTGGCTCTGTATCAAAACCGGCATTAGAAACCTGGGCTTGAATATACAAAACAGCAATCCAGTGATTTAGTATGAATTATTATATTTTCGTTAAATCAGTACTATTACGACTAATTCGTATTACCAAAATAGCGGCAAGCTTAATTCAGGCATACAACTATTACAACACTGGACCCTGGCCCAATAAATAGCCAAAAGCAACACAGTAAAATTGT
>JAUHWU010000214.1 GCA_030427065.1 Gammaproteobacteria bacterium
CACTGCCTTGTTGCTTCGGTCTCGCGCCTGGTAGCCAAAAACTTCCAGTTCGGCACCAACAGGGATGGTATTTTTAGTGACGCCCTGCCTGAAGAGTGAGTTGGGACTTCCCCCCTCTATCATCCAGCTGGTCTCTTCTCCATTTTCATCTGTCACTGAAATATGAATCCATGAATGCGGATTGATCAATTCAACCTTGGTAACAATTCCTTTCAAACTTACCGGCAAATCAACGCTGAATTCCTGGGCAAAAGCGTGATGTGCATTGGCATTGATGGTGTAGATGCCTGCCAGCATTAGCATAAGTTTAAAGATGTTCTTCACCATGATCCTTGTCCCCTTATTCTTATTCATTCAGCTCTCTTTGGTCATGCCGATTCAGATTATTGTCTGCCTGCCTGTATTGCATCGAGTTCCTCTACGCGTTTTCCACTGAGAATATTCTCTATACCGTAATTACCTTCATGACAGGCATATTCAAACATTGGCCCATCAATTTTCTTGAAAGGATAAGTGCCTGACCAGCTTTGTTTCCATACAGTAGGATCACTGATGGTGAATTGATAATCAATTTCCGAGTCGGATATACGGGTAAAACGCTCTACGACATGCGTATCGGTATCCAGACTGACTCCTCTCATGCCATTGGCATCAGTTCTACCGGAATAGCCTGTGGTTTCCACGACCAGAGTATCGCCTTCCCAATGTCCCCTGGAGTTTCCAAGCCACTGAGGCAGGCTGTTTTCTGAAGGGTCGCCCCCATCCAGAGGAATAATGCGCACATCATGAATCATCTCCAGTTGCACAATGACATAATCTTCAGTCTGCATGAACTGGTAGGTACTGTTATAACCCAGCGGTAACATTGGCGGGCCTTCCTGGCCCCAGATCAGGCATCTTTCTGAAAGACCACGGGTCTTGGCACTGTCCCATTGGTGCTGTTCACGCCAGACAATATATTCGTCCAGACGCGCCATTGCTTCATCTGTAGGCGCCGGTAAGCGGCCGTTGGGCGGGTCAGAAATAATCGATGTTCGCACATTGGCCGTGATCGTTTCTTCTGTCTTGTTCATACTGTAATCATCAAACTGATAATGCACATCCGCCGCGGTACCACGCTCGGTGTTTGCATACTCAGCATCAAGTCGCTGACGCAAGATCTCGGCAACTTCTTCAGGTTCATAAAACTCCTGAGTCCCCAATGCCTCAGGGCGCTCCAGCGGTACCGTGGTGGAATTTGTCCAGTATCCCTGGATTTCCGGATCCCCCCAACTGGTTCTGGGCTTTGACCAGATTTCCTGCTGTGCATACGTAAATGAAGAAAGGCAAAGCAGGAATGTTCCAGCCAATATTGCGGTATTAAGTGAGCAGGATTTACTCATCTTGGTCTCCATTGATGTCAATCCCAAGGTTACGGAAATAATTTTCCCGGCTCAGATGGCCGTACATAATCTCCTCGGCAAACTCGGGACACTTGAATTCAAATAGACGCGCGCCCTTCTCCATTCTGCGATACAGCGGCATCTCTATAGTCCAGGGTTTTTCAAAAACGTCGGGGTCCTCGATAGTCGCTTCGTAGTTCAAATGATAGGGACTCAATAGTGTAAATCGCTCTGTAATCCTGGCTGCGCTGGTATAGTAATTGCCGGAACGATCAAGCCAGTTGCTGTTCAAACCACTGACTTCAACAACCAGTGTGTCATCTTCCCAGTGCCCATTGGACCATCCCATCCAGCTGTCTATCGGTGCTTCCATGTGGTTGTCCATATAAACCGTGCGTACGGCACCGGCAAATTGATACACCATCATGATGTCGGTATCGGTCTGAAAAATCTGGAAAGGTTGCGGTATATAGGTGGCACGTGGAATGCCCGGCATAAAACATTTGGCTTCGGGATCTTCGGTGCGACGATTGGAAAAGTTCTGCTGGCGTTGCGCCAGAGCGCTCTGGAGATAAGGGATAGTTACGTCTTTTACAACACTTTGTCCCGGTGGTACTGCACCAATGGCACCCAGTGACTCCAGTGGACCCTGCTCGGCCACCTGTGCCTCAAGGTTCCGGTTGGCATTATTCAGTGACTGCCAGATGCCACTAATATCGGGCGTTCCATCTGATCTTCGTGAAATGCTTTCAGGTTGGGCGTGAACCATTGCTGTTACAAGTACAAGCAGACTTGCAATGACGGCATTTTTTATCATTTTATCCCCCTAACACGTAAGAGAATAAACTGAGGATTATAAAAAGTCTATGGGCACAAAAGTCTGGAAAGGATGTTACAAAATCACGGACTGAACCGTGTAAAGAAGTTCCAGAGTAGTACCCGGCAAAACGCTGCTTATCGCTTATTTATGGAATCGGACTGAACTTTTGTATTCTGCGGCCATTATTTACTTCCGAGGTATAAAGGTTCCCTTGTGAATCAACCGCGATATTATGCACCCAGTCAAATTGCCCGGACTGTCGACCGCCTTGACCAAAACTATCCTGCACCTCCAGCGTTTCTCTCTCAAGACGCCAGATTTTGCGGTTTGTGCCATCAGCAACAAAAAGCCAGCGGAAATTGTCCAGGGGAGATATGGCGATATCCCATACAGCACCATTGCCCAGGGTCATGGGAGCAAGCAGTGCCTCTTTGGTGTAGGTTCCGTCTTTCTCAAAAACCTGGATGCGATTAGCGGTTCTGTCAGCGACATACAACCTGTCATCCGGCCCTATTACGACCGCATGGACGGGACCCAGAAACTGTTGCGCTGGCGTATCCGGCGCGAAATAGGCTGGTAACAACTCATCATCCGGTGTATTGCCGTACGCGCCCCAATGGCGCTTGTATTCACCGGTCTCACTATCAAAGACGACTATGCGGCGGTTGCCATAACCATCAGCGATAAAGACTTCCCGCGCATCTATATCCACAGCCATGTCAGCCGGCCTGCCCAGTCTGGCTGTATCATTACTCCCCGCGGTTTCGCCGGGCATGCCTATTGTTAGCAGATGGCGGCCCTGAGCATTATATTTCACCACGATATGCTGACCACCCTCGGCCTGATTCCCGCCTATCCAGACATAACCTTCACTATCTACAAAAATACCATGCTCAGTCATGGGCCAGTCAGAGTCAGCTTGCAGCCATTGCTGGCTTGGCTGATCCCAGGCAGGACCGCCCCAGGTATCAAGCAACTCTCCATCAGCGCTGAAATGCAGTACCGCCGGTGCCGGCTTGCAACAGAGAGAAATAGGAGGATTCAGCACCAGACCCTTCTCATCATCACTCAGAGATTTTGGCCTGTGCAGCACCCAGATTGAATCATTGTCATCCACCGCTATTCCAGCCACCTGCCCGATAATCATCGAGTCTGGCAACATTGAAGGCCAGTCGGGGTCTACTTCGTATGCTGATTGAGAGTTAACCGCTTGGGACTGTAAAAACAGAACCAGCAAAATTAGCGCTCCAGTTATTCTAGTCA
>JAUHWU010000215.1 GCA_030427065.1 Gammaproteobacteria bacterium
TCAGTGAGCAGGAAGTCCTTGCCATAGGCCAGGTCTCTTGCCCAAAGGTGAGCCTTGTTTTCTTCCAGATAACGCGGATAAACAACAAATCGCCCATCTGGAGAATACACAGGAAAATCATCCGTAACACCGATCGCCGTAATAAGGGCAGCATTGCTTAACAGGGAGGTTGCTGTTGAAGAGGGGGTCTGCTGATCCTGCTCTACCTGCTTTTCGGTTATAGCGGTTTGGCTAGCGGCCTGCCCATCACTGTTAATAAGAGGTCTGACGCTAAAGATGCCTAGAATGCCTGAAAGGAGTAGCAGGGAGGCGGCCAATAGGGCTGATGCCAGTGCAGGGCGGAAAAAATTCCCGCTTGAGTTCATGATATCCACAGTATCCCGCTCAGGGGTATGCCAGCTGACAGGGGCAATCAGGCTGTAGCCTTTCTTCGGGTAGGTTACAATGACCTGTGGATTGCGTGCATCGTCACCGAAGGCTTTTCGCAATTGTGCAACGCAACGCTGCAAAGCGCTGGCTTCAACTACGGTATTGGTCCAGATAGCATCCATCAAGCTTTTCTGGCTGACCACCTGTCCCTGGTGTCTGGCAAGAACCTGTAAAACCTGAATAACCCTGGGTTCCAGGGAAATTATGTCTTCATCCCTGTACAGCTTGCAGCGATCCGGGTCGACGCGGGTTTTATTGATGAAAAAGTCGTTCAAGGGTCAGATCTCTTTGCTGTCGTTCGCCATCAGGAAAAAATCAGGTTTTTAAAACACAAAGGCATTGGTTCACGCCAATAAATATGCAGAATATAGCAAAATTTGAGTCTACAGTGTTAACCATACGCACAAGCGCACAGATTGGCGACGATGGGGGTACACCGCCAGAAAAGGATATTAACCCCCCTGGACGGCAGTAAGACAATATCAAGAAGACAGAAAGGCGCTGTTAGCAGTAGCCAAGGCAACTACACCATAAAAACAAATGCCAGTGTGCTTTGAGAAACGCTTTATCGAAGGTTTTGTTCGCAACTACAAAATTTTAAAGGGAATGCTTTTTATGAATACATCTTTCAGATTCAAATCACTTCCATTGGCTATGCTACTTGCTGCGGGTAACGCCCCGCTTGTGCTCGCCCAGGAGAATATTCTGGAGACTATTATTGTCACTTCAGAGCGACGGGAAACCCAGTTGCAGGACATTCCTGCCAGTATTTTTTCTCTGGGCGGTGAAACGCTTGATTTGATTCGTCATGTGCATATTGGTGAAGTACTTAATTCGGTCCCCGGGGTAGTCTTTAATCGCGGTAACGGCCAGGAATCTCTTTTGGGGATTCGTTCCCCGGTACTTACCGGCGCCGGTAGCTGTGGTTCCTTTCAAACCTCACAGGATGGAATTCCCTTGCGTGGCGCAGGCTTCTGTAATGTAAACCAGTTGTTTGAAGCCAATACAGAGCAGGCTTCGGCTATCGAGATTGTGCGTGGTCCCGGCAGTGTTTTATATGGGGTGAATGCTCTTCATGGCGCTATTAATGTGATTACTCCGTCTCTGGGGCAGGAACCCGGCGGTGATATTTCCATTGATATGGGACCCAATGAATATGCGCGCCTGAATGCTGGCATCAATGGCAAACGGGGTGACCATTCTTTCGGTGCCTATTTCAATGGCGCAACCGACGGCGGCTATCTGGATGATTCAGGTTTTGATCAGCAGAAACTGAATCTGTCACATCAGTACGATGGTGCTGATATAAGCGTTACTACCGTGCTGGCAGCCACCAATCTGAACCAGGAAACTGCCGGTTACCTGGATCGTGGTTTTGAAGCTTACAAGAATGATGCGGTGAGACGCAGCAATGAAAATCCGGAAGCGTTTCGTGATGCCCAAAGTTTACGATTGCACAGCCGTATAGAGGGTAGCACTGAAAATGGCAGCTGGATGCTCACTCCCTATTATCGTGATACCGACATGACCTTTCTTATGCATTTTTTGCCGGGCACGCCACTGGAAGAAAATGGCCATGAGTCATTTGGGCTGCAGACCATGTACAGCTGGGAAGGTAATGGTCCGTTTAGCTGGACTGCCGGCGTAGATTTTGAAATGTCGGAAGGTTTTCTGAAGCAGACCCAGGGTTTTGGTTTTGGTTCTTTCCCCGCAGGCAAGCAATATGACTTTACTGTGGATGCCACCATGATTTCCCCCTATGTATTAATGGAATACCAGAGCACAGAGCAGGATCAACTGACCCTGGGTCTGCGTTATGAATTCCTGGAATATGATTACGATAACCGCATGATTGATGGCAATACTGCAGAAGACGGCTCTTCCTGCACGCCTTCAGCCTTTAACCCTGCGGGCACCTGCCGCTATAGTCGACCCGCTGATCGTACTGATGATTTTGACAACTATTCCCTGCAGCTGGGCTGGATCCACGATCTTGATACCAATGAACAGTTTTTTACCAATCTGTCGCTGGCATTTCGTGCGCCCCAGGCAACTGAACTTTACCGACTTCAGCAGAATCAACTGGTAGCTGACCTGGACTCGGAAGAAATGGAAAGCATTGAGGTCGGTTACCGTGCCAGTCGGGGCAATTTGTCCTACACCCTGGCTGCCTACTACATGCAAAAGGACAATGTTATTTTTCAGGACAGCGGGCGTAACAATGTCAGTGGCGGTGCCACCAAACATCGCGGGCTCGAACTCACAACCCAGTACACTATTAATGACGCCTGGAGCTTAAACCTGACCGCCAGCTATGCGCGTCATACCTATGATGCCAATGTTGCGCCAAATGGCGTCAGAATTTTACTGGATGGAAAGGATATCGATACGGCGCCGAAACTGACCGGTAATGCCAAGTTGAACTGGCAGATGAATAACAACAACAGCATGAATCTGGAGTGGGTGCACATGGGTCCCTACTATGCAGATGAGTCCAACCTGTTTAAATATGAAGGCCATGACCTGTTCAATCTGCGTTACCAGTATGACTCCGGAAACAACTGGTATATGTCCGCCAGGGTCACCAATCTGCTGGATACGAAATATGCCGAAAGAGCTGATGTGAATTCTTTTTCAAACTTTTCCGGGGACCGCTATTTTGTCGGGCAGGACAGGAGTCTTTATTTTACCGTCGGCAGTCGATTCTAAAAATAGTCACAAGTCACAAGTCACAAAAAAGGCGACTAAAGTAGTCGCCTTGTCGTATGCTTCTCTGCGGTCCTTATCCGACCTACAGAAAACCATTGAAGCCTGAGAAATTGGTTGCTTGCCTCTTGTCTCTTGCCTCTTTTTATAGAAACCTGCCGCATCCCTGCACCGCCCACCTTTATCCTTCTTCCTTTATCCTTTTTCTTTCCTCTTGCGACTTATGACTAGATTACCGATCTTTCCTTCATCACATTGATGACTCGATCGATACATTCTTCCACGTCAAGCTCGTGAGTGGGCAGGATCAGGTCCGGTCTTTCCGG
>JAUHWU010000061.1 GCA_030427065.1 Gammaproteobacteria bacterium
GTACGTGCGGCACAGAAAACCAATATTGAATTACCGGTTGTATCTTTACCGCGCAATATCCCTGAGAATCAACCAGAAACTGACATTGTGTCAGAAAACCAAGATCACATTGAACAGAACAAGATCGAGGATTTTGGTCAAGAGACACCCGCGACTTCTCGTAATCGCGAGGTTAATGCGAAAATTCTTGCCAACGATGATGGTGATCAGGAGCTTGTAGATACAATTTCTGATCTGAGCGAGCGGCTTCCTGGGCAGTGGCAAATAACACTGGCAAGTGGGCAGGTTTGGCATCAGATAAACAGCAAAAACTATCGTCTGCGTGAAGGTATGGAGGTACGGATTTATCCTTCCCCCTTTGGCGGATCTTTCAGGTTGTCTGCAACCAATGTGAATGGTTTTATCCAGGTACAAAGAGTTCAATAAAGTAAGCAGCCAGCAAAGAAAACGGCGAGCATTGCTCGCCGTTTCTATTTGCAGCTAACCCTTCGTCAGTATTAAAAGCTTGCTTTAACACCTACGAAGAATCTGCGACCCAGGATGTCATAAAAGCCAGCCTCAGTCGTGCCTTGCCCAGAGGTAGGAATATTGCCATCCAGATCTGTTTGCGCGCCGGTAATGACGGGATCTGTATCAAAGATATTGTCAATACCAAAACGCACCACATACTGGTCACTCATATTCCAGCTTCCTGCCAGGTCGAAGACATTGTAGGTGTCATTCGCACCAACTTGCGGGATTGGATTATCACCGGCAATGGGTTTCAGCAAAGGATCTGCTTCCGGCAGGTAACGCCAGCGAAGGGTGAAATTCCAGTCGCTGAACCCATAATTAAAGGTGGTAAACATCCTGTAATCATAGGCGCCGTTATTGAGTGATGTGCCGGGATCTGGTCCAAGACTTCCGGTCCAGTCTATTACCGGTGCAGTTGCTGTCGCCTGGGTATCCAGGGTCAACAATGAGTTCCACATAATGTTGACACCAAAATAACCGGGAATGGCACTAATGCCGATATCCGACAGTTCACTTTGCCAGTTAAGAGCAATATCAAGGCCCTGAATCTTGGCAAAACCGGTGTTCTGGTAAGTCACATCGGTCGGTGAGAGTCCCCCGGATTCAGGGTTACGTTGTATCCGCTGACATGGCCCATAATTGATATCGAAGCCCGGGTTTGCACCAGCATCGAAACACTGTGCATAAACATTGGGACCGCCTTCCAGGGCGATCATGTCTTCAATCTCGATAGAGAACCAGTCAACCGTTGTGCTCAATCCATCAATAAATGCATTGTCCGAAGTGGGCTGCCAAACCAGACCGGCAGTCAAGGTAGTCGCTTCTTCAGGTTGTACATTCGGGTTACCGACCGCATTCACGAACCACAGGGCACCGGCACCGGCGGGTTGTGGTTCAGCAGGATCATAAAAATCTGCTGCTCCTACCTGACCCATCAGCTGCTCACAAAGGCCTTGCACCTGAGCCGCATTCGAGTTTACCGCAGGATTGGCACTATAGGGTGTCAGCGCATTCAGACCACAAGGATCGCCAACATTGCCAGACCAGGACTGTGCCTGGGCCTGATAGAGCTCAGCGATATTGGGTGCACGAGTTGCCAGCTGGTAACCGCCACGAAAACGCAATTCCTCGTTGATGCCCCAGTCAACCAATGCCTTGTAGGTATCGACGCCACCTTGCAGGCTGTAGTCAGAGTAACGATACCCCAGTTCCAGGTTCAGATGTTCGATCCCTGACATACCCGAGATGATAGGAACGAATAACTCGCCATATACTTCATCCACTGAGGTGCGGCCTTCCACGTTATCTGCCGGGAAGGTACCCATACTCAGATCAAGAAAGGAGTTTTGTGTGGTCAAGGTATCGAACACATAGAAGTAATTGTTGCGACGCCATTCATAACCGCCGGCAAAACGCATTTCACCTGCAGGCAAATCCATCACACGACCCTGAATATTGGCCTGAACGAAATTCTGGCGCATTTCCGAGTTGTTCTGGAGGTCCACCAGAAAGGCATCAAGACAGTCCTGACTAATATCACTATGGTCTCTAAATACGGGAATACCAGAGGTACAGGTAGCGACACCACCACTGAAGTTGGATGATGAGAAGGTATTTGCCTCACGGAAAAAACCTTTACCGTAGTTGGGTGATGTGATCAGCTGACGATGACGCTGAAGTCCTGCGTAGCCTTTCAGATTCAGGATTGACGTAGAGGTACCATGGGATGCCGTAACGTCCCAGGTGCCATCTATGGCATCCAGTTTGCCTTCAAAACCAAAATTGTACTGATTGGTTTTGGTTTCTGAATCAATCAGGCGTGGATCAGAAAGACCCCATAACGGATAGTCAAAGAAGTAGTTCAGATTCCAGTCAGCTTCGGGATTTGGCCTGGAATCCAGAAGGGTGGCTAATTCGCTGCTAACCGGGAATGCTTCAGACTTGGAACAGCCTCCGGTAGGAGCGCAAGCCAGACCTATAGGGCCACCAGCCTGATAAGAAGGCAGAGTGGTAATACCGTCAGCAGCAAGTGAAGGTTCATAAACACCATCACCGCGGGGAATATTCTGGCCCCAACCGCCGGCTGCCGGAGACCATTGCCATAACTGGCGCAGGTTTGATTCAGCGGCTGTGACCTGGGCAAAGGCAGTTACATTTTCTGTCAGATCATAGTGGGCCTTGGCGAATATGGAGAAACGCTCCAAGGGGACAGTCGCCTTGTGACCAATGATATTTTCTTCCCAGCGACCATCCGGATCCAGTTTGCGGAAGGGAGTGCCGTTGATTTCGGTAGGACCATTGTAACGATAGTTACCGGCTACACCGCCAGGTCCGCCCGGGGATGAGCCACCGAAATTCGCGCCACCACCATAAAGACTCAAGTCATCATTAAAAGAAGCACGGCCATCTATGCCGCCAGAAGTGGTTTGAAACACAGGTGAGGATGCTTCAGTAAAGATTGAATCGATAGCTGCACGGCTCGGAGCATTGGCAGGATCAATATCGTAATAGGGGTCCGAGTTAAACGATTGGGTACCGTTTACTGTTGGGTCAGCCAAACCTTTTTTATAGAAGTCGATGTATTTGCGATCCACTGAACTACGGTCAAAGTACTCAACACCCAGCATGACATTACCGCGACCATCGGCCGTATTGGCGCCAAAAAGCGCTGACAGTCTTGCTTCACCGGCACGGGCACCATCTGCTATAGCACCATATTGCACATCCAGTTCTGCACCCTCATAGTTGTCCTTGAGGATGAAGTTCACCACACCGGCAACGGCATCGGCACCATAAACGGAGGAGGCACCCCCGGTAATTACTTCAACACGCTGGATTGCTGATGAAGGGATTGAGTTGGCATCCACAGCCATGGAAGCATTCACTGGCATAGCGCGGCGACCATCGATCAACACGAGGTTACGGTTTGGTCCGAACCCCCTCAGGCTGATGGTTGCAGCACCGGCAGTTAATGTTGAGCCGGTATTAATCAATTCGCCGTCAGCAATTTGTGTAAACTGCGTAGCGGCCGGTACAAACTGTGGTAATTGGTTTAATGCGTTTTCGACGCCAAGTGCACTCAAATTTTCAAATGATGCCGCGTCAATGGTTTGAATTGGACTGTTAGCCTCAAAATCACGCCGCACAATTCGTGAACCTGTGATTCTTATTTCTTCCACCTGGGCCCCATCCTGTGCCAGGGTGGTTGTAGCCATACCCGGTGAAAGAGCTGCAGCGACTGACAAAGCCAGTATGTTGCCTTTTTTTCTTGCTATAGGCTTAAACATATTTCTCCCTCTTTTATCAAAAGTTTATTGTTATTTATTGTGATTATTGACCTTCCGTTATTCACAGAAAACCCTGCCTATATTCGCACTGCGATATATTTAAGTAAACGAAAGGTGGTTAAGAAGAGGCGGGTGTCTACTTAATTCAATATCTCTCTATCATATTGATATATATAGATAAATAATTTTTATATTTTTATTTATTCGCTATACGAAAAAATAATGTGCAAAAAATAAGAAATTATAAACTCATTGGATAAAAACAATTCATAGCCTGTCGCTGATCAGCAATTTGTCCTGGGGATGAGTCCTATAATCGCCTAAGAATAATAAAAGTCTGATATTAAATTAATCTCAAAATGTTATTTTTTGGCGCCGATATGGAAACAATGACAATTAAGGGTTGCAGGCCAAAAATTGGAAGCTGAAAATTGGGAGGAAACTATCAGGAACTAAAGATATTGGCCTGAAAGGTGAAAGGTGAAAGGTGAAATGTGAAAGGTGAAAGGTGAAACGTATAGTTGACCGGTTACCAAAATTATCGGGATTATTTTTTATCGATAGCGCCCAGTAATAGACTATTCAATGAGGTGCTGATGCTTTCAAGTGTAGAAGGACTGCCGCCACAACCCTGGGTTATATCAATCTGAAGTTCTCCATTTTGCCGATAGAAAGTCTGGATGGGTTGCGAGCGGGCTATTAGCCCGTCTTCGGTGGCAAACACCTGGTATTGCAGTGCGGGATCAATAGTAAGGTAGACAGAAGAGCCATAGCGGGTGTCTATTAACCAGCCCTGTTTACCTTGCGGTGCTGTTTCATCAAAAAAATCAAACAGGACATCCGGTGCCAGATTGTGGGAAATGGTTTCAAGGCTGTTTTGTGCGTTGAGATTGCTATACCTGCCTGACAGTCGATCCAGCCGGTAACGGGGCTCAAATCCCAGTAAGACAGCAAGCCCTTTCCATTTTACAAAGCCTGCATCCAGCTGGAATTGATCACCGAGCACCATGAATTGCCTGTTGCTGCAGAAATCACCCTGTTGCAATTGCGCTATATAATTAAAATCATCAGTTTTTATGAAAGACAGGCGCGCAACCGGTGTTTCCTGGTTAAAGCGGTCGTAAATATAAAATGGGGCGGATGACAAAAGTGCCATAACGACAATTACCGTTAGTAACAGCATGCGTCGTGTGTATTTCAGGAAGCGCTTGAACAAGTCATTAACCCTGTGGTGTTGTTAGCGGTATTCTCGTTCACACATCAGGGTTTGTATACAGGGGGTTTTAGCTGATCCTGGAAGCGTTAATCAATTGTTGCAGAGTAACTATTTCAAAATCGCTGTGAGTCGTTACATGCTCAAGAATGCGCTCACCCACTTTGAGACGGCCCGGATCAATGCCCATAACGTGAGGATGCCAGATAAAAAGAAAGTATTGATTGGCCTGAGCAGCCGCATCCAGAGCCTGCAACCAGTCCTGCTCGACGGTGGCATTGTCTTTTTTCTGCCAGAGCCAGTGACTGGCATCAACGCCTTTCCACTCCCAGGGCACTGACCACAGAGTTTTGGTGAGCCGGCAGATTTCACCACCATCCTGACCGGATGGGCAAAGGCTTGAGTCAATGGTATAGCCAAGATCAGTGATTATTTCACTGGTGAAGCGCGTACGTTTACCCCCGGGAGCACGGAAAGCACGCGGGCGTGAACCTGCCTTTTCGATGGCTTCAGTTGCACGCCCGGCTATTTCAAGGGCCTGATCATAATCCAGTGACGACCATAACTCGTGTTGCCAGCCATGCATGCCCAGACTGTGGCCGGCAGCTAGTATGCTGGCAACTCTGTCCGGGTAGGCTTCAGCGCTCCAGCCTTCGATAAAATGGGTTATACAGATGTTATAGCGACTGTAGAGGTCGAGCAGGGCAGGAAAGCCTTTTTCCAATGCTGGACGTTCACCCGGCTCACGGGGCTGACTGATGACGCCTCGACCAAGATCCGCGGCATCACCCAGATTGTCCATAGTAAAGCAAACTTTAGCTGTCATAGGCACACGATAGCTGACTCAGGAAAGGCGCGAAGGATACTTGAGCGCGGGCTAAAAATCCATTGGTTTACTCGCTTAAAATCTCTGTGGTAGGATCGTCAAAAGCCTGTTTTAAGCTGAGTTAACTCTCTTAAGGACCTTTCAGAAAACACAAAGTATTACCACCGTTACCAAGCTGTGTGACTGTGATAATTCAATGCGCATCACTATTTTAAACTGTCAAACGGGGGAGTATATGAAATTACCTGGAAGATTATTATTTCTGCTTGCAGTTATTTTGCCTTTTCCACTTACTGCTCATCATAATACCCAGGCCGAATATGGCGCCTTTGGTTCGGATTTTTTTGTCGTGGATGGTATTGTTCGCGATATACGCTGGGGAAATCCCCACATCCAGATTGATATCGAAGTCACCGGGGGCGATTTACCCGCCGAGGAAACAGGAAAAATCTGGACCGTAAACAGCCATCCCGTCAATGTCATGATTGCCTATGGCTTTCAGAAAGAAGAATTTACTGTGGGTGACCGTATGCACCTGCTGACCTGGCGCCATGTCAGAGGTATAAATCATCTGTGGCCACGAGCCATTCAGGTTAATGACGAGCCGTTAAAATCCAATCTGCGTTTTACCGATATGATTGAAATTGCCAACGGATCATTCATTGAACGAGGAATCCAGCCAGCTGCCAATCTCAATGGATCGCCACCGGAGAGAGCCGGCCTGGCTGCAGTAAAGAAATTACGGGAGCTCGGTTATCTGGATGAAGATGGCATGATGATCTGGCCATTACCCGGCCAGTAATCAAGCTGTAATTGTTCTCTGATTCAAACATATCCAAGCCATTCAAACACCCTCATGCAGAACGTCTATGCAAGGGACGGGTTTTTTATTATCTGATGGATTCTGTTCAATAATTGCCCGGGCGAAAAAGGCTTGGCAAGAAATGATTCTGTGCCACGCTGAATGCCGTGTAAGGCAAGCGCATCCTCTGGATAGCCTGATATGTATAACACCGGAATATCTGGATATTGCTTGCTAACCAACTCAGCCAGTTCGCCGCCTCGCATACCATTCATCACTACGTCTGTTACCAGCAGATCAATAGGGACTTCCAGTGAAGCGATTAAATCCAGTGCTTCAAGCCCTGACTCAGCCGCTATTACCTGATGACCGGCTTTTTGTAATATTGAACTGGTGTATTCATTAATTTCCTTTTCGTTATCGACAACCATAATCGATAAGGATTTCAATTCCGGATTGATCAGTAATTCTTCAGCTTCCTGAATTTCCTGTTCGACATCTGTTTCGGGCAAGTAAACGCTGAAAGTGGTGCCTTTGTTTATTTCACTGTTAACCCGAATGGTGCCCAGTGATTGCTGGATAATGCCATAAACCGTTGATAGTCCTAATCCGGTTCCGGTGTCTTTGGTGGTAAAAAACGGGTCAAAAATATGTTTGCTGATATTGGCGTCCATACCAATGCCGTTATCACTCACTATCATTTCAATATAGGGACCGGCTTCAATTTCCAGGGAGCTGGCTTCGCGCGGAGAAACTATTGATTCCCGACAGGTAATTTTTAAATCGCCGCCATCAGGCATTGCATCTTTTGCGTTGACTACCAGGTTGAGCAAGACTTGTTGCAATTGTCCGGGATCTGCAAATACTTTCTTATCAGCGTCCTGCAGCTCTACTTCCAGAGCGATGCTTTCACCCAGCACACTTTTTATCATTTCTGCCGAATCTTCAACAATCATTCCCAGAGAGACTGGTACGGGATGTACCGCCTGTCGACGACTGAATGTCAGCAATTTTTGCGTTAATTCGGCTGCTCTATTGCCGGCTTTTTTGATCTGCTCAAGGATTCTGGCAACAGGTTCATTTTTGGGAGTATCCTCCAGGAGTATTTCGCTATAACCATTTATGACAGTGAGTAAATTATTAAAATCATGGGCAATACCACCGGCCAGGCGCCCGATAGACTCCATGCGCTGGCTAAATTCCAGCTGTTGTTCCAGTTGTGAGCGTTCTTCTTCCCGCTGTTTTTGTTTGGTGATGTCCTCTACTGTTGACTGAATCCGGAGTCCATCCACAGACTCAAAAGCCATTAAATGGATTTTTGCCAGCCATTTTTCTCCGCCTGGTCTGACATGCCACCATTCAAAAGTCGCCCGGCCAGTGGTCAGCACTTTGTTGGTATATTGCTCAAAGGCATCTGCAATACTGGAGTTGATGTCCTGATCGGGTGCAGAAAGCTCTGTCAGGGATTTGCCAATCAATTCGTCTTTATTCTGATAACCGTATTGTTTAACCGCGGCAATATTCATGTCTATAAAAGTCCGCTGATGTTGATCAACGATTACCATCGGTATATGTGAACCCTCGAAGATACTCTTGCGGTAGTTTTCCGAATTACGGAATTTGTGACTCAGGCTCAGTGAGTTAAGCAGGCCTGCGCTGATCAGGACGATGATGAGAATCAGTGCCAGGGTAACGGCATAAATATTATTATCCAGGTATTGCCGCAGAGTCAGCTCTCCCACACTGGCAAAGGGGCCCAGCCTGAGTTCCCGCATCAGTAACCCGACTTCGGTATACGGAAGCGGTGCAGTAAAACCACCGATATTTACCGACCGTGCAATATCACTGCCCGGTTCAATATCGAGGATGGCTCGGGTTATATCGCGAACAAAGGTTTCGTTATTGCTTCCTGCCAATGTGAAGGCAACTTCCGGATACAATCTGGTACTGTGGGCAAGTGGATAATCAATATTCCCGGTTTCCATGGCCGGCGGTAAAATTTTCAGGGATTCTTCGCAGCGCGAAGCGAGATTCTGGAAGGTATTGGCAGCGATCACACCAGCATCTGATGCCCCGGAGCAAACGCTGTCGATAACACTCTCATAGGAAAACTGAAAATCAACCGATTCAAGATCTGACTCTATATTGATACCCAGCTCCTGCCAATCCCTGACAGCCGATAACCAGCCCCCCAAGGCCAGTTCAGAAAGTGCTATAACCTTGCGGCCTCTGATATCGGCCATGGTCTGGATATCCGTTTTGGATGAGCGGGTGAACACAGTCCCGGCCAGCCAGGGAGAAAAGGTTTCGCCGGCAGGCTGGGTGATGGTTGCCAGAACCCGCAATTCGCCTTCAAGGTTTAGTTCGGCAAGGGCTACCGGGGTGATGAAAGCAAGATCCACGGCTTCATCCTTGACAGCCCTTATCAGTGCGTCAATAGTAGAAAAACCCTCTACCTCAAACTCATGTTCAGGCAGGCGGGATTCCAGATACTCAGTGAACGGCAGAAATGAATTGGGCGCTTGAATTTGGCCAGTGATAGTGCCAATAGTGATTGGGTCATCTGATTGCGCATTGAGCGGTGGTGAGGGGAACAGCAGACCAGCAAGCAGGAAGACCAGGGAAACAATACCCATCATTGACTGGCAAATGATTAAAGAGATCAAACGGTCAATAGCTGTATTCATATCTTTACCGGTTTAGTGCCCCACACTGATATATCCAGGGGGCATGATCTCCATACCCGGTACTCTCAATCATCAGCAAAAGAATATATTCCATATGTATGCTTTTATCCAGACAGAAGCTTTTGCTGCAGGCGCCAAAATGGCACTTTTGTCATCCAGCAGATCCCGTTTGTGCACCTCAAATGAGCAGTTTTTTGTTATGAGTCGAACCGCTGGCAAAGAACAAAGCGTTAATCCCATTTTTTTTATCTCATTGATTTTAATAAATAAAAATAAAAATTAATACTGCGGGCGACATTTTAAAAATGTTGGCCTGGATTTTGCTTTTCCTGATTATGTAAGTTTTGATTAAAGATGAAATGACATTCATCCCGATGATAGCCACTAGCCCGGCATGATCTTTGTACCTGTTACGGGACGTGCTGATCAGAACTTAACTTAAAGGAGAAACAAATCAGAACTGCTGGTTACACCCATCCAGTTCTTAGCGGTTAGTCTGCTGACAGGATCTTACTGTTACAGATTATCTATTAACCCTGCTGGTAATGTAATTGTTTGACGTTACCAACAGTTTTTCTGAAATCCAAAAGCCCTGGCTTATGATCTGGAAAACTGTGAGGGGGGGAGGCAGCAAAAGGGTATTACCAAATACTTGTTTTGTTGTCTGGATAACATCAGGAAATTCAGGGCCTGCCATTGGCCTGTGCAAATACCGTTCTGCACTCTGTAATTTCCAATTTTCGATTCGCATTACCGGCTGAACTATCTGGTCCATGATCTGGACTGGCAGGCAGGTAAAAATGTTAAGCAATGTTCTTCGCATGTGTGTGGTTGCCAGATTAACGGTACTTTCGCTGTTGGTCTCACTGCAACTTTCTCCTCTTGTACACGCCAATGAAAACCAGATTCTGGAAAGCCTGGTATTTGTTCCCACGTCTATTTCAGAACAGCTTGAATTGCATCAGACACCTGTGCAGGATTCCCGGTATGCAAATTTACTTACCAATATTGATTCGCAATCATTCCTCAACAATATTTCAGATCCAGGGGCAAGCTTTCAGGCGTCTGAGTACGAAAGCCGAATTTATGCAATTGAAGGAAATTCCGGTCCTTTCTCACCTGAACTCACTGAAGTGCTGCATTCATTAGGCTCTTACTATCTGAAAAACCAGCAATATGATGAGGCTCTGGCAAGTTTCGAACGCGAGGAATACATCAACCGTATTCACTTTGGCCTTCACTCGGAAGCCCTGATTCCGGCTATCAAATCACAGATAAGAGTGCTGAAAGAAAGTGGCAGGCATTATGAAGTTGACGATAAACATCGTTCTCTACTTTATCTGTTAGGCAAATGTTACGGCAACAGTGACTTGAGAATACTGCCGGAAGTCATGGCTTTTGCCGAGTGGAACAGAGACCGTTTCAATGAAATTGTGCGCTATGAATTATCCAGTATGCCGCTACTTGGCTTGGGCAGTGGCTTTGGAACCAGAGATGAACTGCGGGCAAGGGCTTTTGATAATCTTGATGAGGCTGCGGTTCAGTATGCCAAGGCACTGAGCTTGCTGATTGAAAATCAGCAGTGGAGTGATCCGACCCTGTTTCATCTGGAAAACCGGCTGCTCGAAACAGCATTCCTGCAAGCAAGTCGGCAGCAGGTTGTCAGCGATCCGGACGAGTATCTTTATGATCTGGACCTGGAAGAGCTGATGTACCAAAAAGGTGACTATGCCCGTCTTGCCAGTGATGCCTATCACTACGGGATCAAGTCCTATGACAGGCAATTACAGTATCTGCGCAGTGACCCCAACGGCAGTGTTGGTAGATATGTGGACACATTGATGGCCTATGGTGACTGGTATTTACTGTTTGGTAAACAGGGAGCAGCGACCGCCAAATACAACGAAGCCCATGACTTGCTGGCTTCCTATGATATGGAAACCCGGACTATCTCCGGAATACTGATGCCGGAGATTCCGGTGTCTTTACCACAATTCACTGCAACCCCCCATAGCTTGCCAAGTCTTGAGCAGCAGGACAGAATGATAAATCCCTATCGTGGCTATATAGATGTCAGCTTCAGGATTAATCGTAATGGTGATGCACGTAATGTTGAAGTGTTATCAAGTTCAGACAATACGAGTAATTTGATAGAAAAGCGTCTGTTGAGAACCATAAGCAATGCCCAGTTCAGACCGGCCCTCAATGAAGACAACCAGGGGCGTTATGAACAAATTGCCTTGCGCTATTACTATACTTACTAGTGCTGCAGCCAGTGCTCGGGCGAGGAACGCTTAAAGTATCTGGACTGTCATCAGGAGTCATTGAGAAGGGGTGATCTGGCTCTGTTAGCTGTGGTTTGACTTGTGGTATCGTTGAACCATGCTAACAGACAAAAAAATCACCCAGCGCAGGCATCATTGCAATCTGGATCCCTTGGGCCAGGAGCAACAACTGCCACGGCAACAACTACTGCAACAAGACCAAAAAACGACCAGGCAATTTTTGAGTTTTCAGGGCATTTTTCTGCTTGCCCTGATTCTGGCTTTACCTGCCGGCCTGCTTCAGGCGCAGGAATACAAACATTCCAATAAACCGCCCCTGCATGGCCAGCACTGGGTGGCCGTGGCAGGCAAACCACTTGCCGCCTCGGCAGGGTCGAGAATATTTAATGACGGTGGAAATGCGGTTGATGCAGCGGTCGCCATGCTGGCTGTGTCAGCGACTATCTGGGATACCATGGGTTGGGGCGGTGAGACCCAGGCACTGATACACGACCCCAATACTGGCAAAGTCATTGCCATTAATGCCCTGGGGGCAGCACCGTCCCAGGCAACACCGGAAAAGTATCGCAGTCTTGGCATGGCTCATCCTCCGGATTATGGGCCGTATGCTGCCGTGACACCGGGAACACCCGGTGGCTTGTTGGTCATGCTGGCGGAATACGGCAGCATGAGTCTTGCTCAAGTGCTTGCCCCGGCCATGGAACTGGCAACGGGTTATCCTATCGAACAGGTTCAGGCTGAAACCATACAGCTTTATAAAGACCTGATCATGCAATGGCCGCATTCCAGGGACGTATTGTTACCTCACTTTAATGCGCGCAATCCGGGTGGCTGGTCAGCACCCCGGCCCGGTGAGATTTTTCGCCAGCCTGATTTATACAATATGCTCTCCAGACTGGTGGAAGCCGAACAGCAGGCCCTTGCTTCAGGCAGTGATCGCAAACAGGCCATTTACAAGGCTTACGAGCGCTTTTACCGGGGTGATATCGCGAACGAACTGGTTCAGGCAACGCAGCAGGCAGGGGGGCTGATTACCCTTGCAGACCTCGATCAATGGCAGGTCTATATAGAAGAGCCTGTCAGCACAACCTACAAGGATATCGAAGTCTTTAAACTCAACACCTGGGTGCAGGGGCCCGTGTTGCTGCAAATGCTGAATATGCTGGAAAACTATGATCTCAAAGGGATGGGATATAACAGCCCTGAATATATCCATACCCTGTATCAGGTAATGAATCTTGCCTTTGCTGACCGGGATTTTTACTACGGAGATCCTTACTATCCGCCTGCAGAACCCTTGCAGGGATTGCTGTCCAAGGAATATGCAAGCCAGCGTTTACTGGAGATCGACGACACGTTTAATCGCTTTATCGTGAAACCGGGAGACCCCTATCCCTTCCAGGGAGAAGATAATCCTTTCGCTGATTTACTTGAGCAGTGGTTGCCGCTGATAGAGTTTCCAGATGATCTGGTGGTGACGGATACACTCAATAGTATGGATCATGACCAGGGGTTTCATGCCGGCACAACCACTATACAAACTGCCGATGAAGAAGGCTGGGTGGTTTCCCTCACGCCAAGCGGGGGCTGGATACCTGCCTTTATAGCAGGTGATACCGGGGTTGGGCTGTCGCAGCGCCTGCAAAGTTTTGTCATGTCGCCGCAGATGAGTCCATTCAATGTCATGGAGCCGGGAAAACGCCCCCGTGCTACATTGACTCCTTCCATGGCCCTGAGAAATGGCAAGCCCTTTCTGTCTTTTGCTGTGCAGGGTGGCGATACCCAGGAGCAGAATTTATTACAGTTTTTCCTGAATATTGTCGAATTTGGCATGGATGTGCAGCAGGCCACCGAGGCTGCCAATATCAACAGCTACCAGGTTCATAGTTCTTTCGGTAATCATGCCATGCAACCGGGCCGACTCCTGCTCAGAGCCGATACACCTCCAGCGGTAATCCGGCAGCTGGGTACCATGGGCTATCAGGTGGAAACCCAGGAGTTAACCTCAGGACCAATTAACGGTATATTTTTCGACCAGCGGCAAGGCGGTATGATTGGCGGATCCAGCAACTACGGTGATGATTACGGCATTGCCTGGTAGCAAGTAGTTCAGGGCATTTTCTTCGATCGCGACAATGGTCGTGAATAATCACTTCCATGGAACTTCACTACGGGGTCGCTTATCTAATTCTTGCGACTTGGCACTATCCCTTTTTTTTCAGTTAAGTTAATCCAGATCAAACAGTATGGCTGCGTTGATGGCGACAATACCCACTGCATGATTTTTTGGGGTTTTGGCCGATTTCTGACCAATAAATGCTCAAAAAATACGGTTTATTTCTGAATATTTCGGAGGGGTAAAATGTCAGTCGTTAACCTGATAAAAATGACAAGACTATTTCTGGGCGCCTGGATGATAATCATTGTTAGCGCCTGCACTCAGTCTGCCTCCCCAAACATCAGTCAGGACAACCAGAACAACCAGAACAATGGGGTTACTGACATAGCTGCTGTCGACAATCCTCAAGCAGTGGATGGACTTATCGATGAATACTGTACCGGATGTCATAACTTTGAAGACTATTCCGGTGGTATAGATCTGGAAGGGCTCGGCCCGGAAAACATTCATATCGCGCCAGACCTTGGTGAGAAAGTAATCAAGCGCCTGCGCGCGGGCATGATGCCCCCCGTTGGAGAGCCGCGACCGGATGTGGTAAGCATGCAGGCTCTGGCATCGGCGCTGGAAAACACCATTGACAGCCATTCGGTCATCAAGCCCGGTCGTCCCGGATTGCATCGGCTGAACAGAACTGAATATCAGAACGCCATTCGGGATTTGTTCGCGATGGAAGTCAATGCAGGAGACTTTTTGCCAGCGGATGATTCCAGCAATGGCTTTGATAACCAGGCAGGTGCTTTGTCTCTTTCACCGGCCTTGCTTGAGGCTTACCTTTCCGCTGCCGCTGATATCAGTCAGTTAGCCGTCGGAATATCCAATGGTCCTGAACAAACCCTGTATCGCGTTCGTGAAGATGCAAATCAGAATTTTCGTATTGAAGGCCTGCCTTTTGGTACCCGTGGCGGCCTGAAATTCACGCATAATTTTCCGGTTGACGGTGAATATACCTTCAAGACCTATGCTATTACTCTGGGTAATATGGGAAGTGACAGACCTTTCGGCACGGTCCGTGGCGAACAACTGGAGGTGATGATCGACGGTGAGCTGGTCAAGGTTTTTGACTGGGACAGGGAGTTGGGTGTTAATCAGCGCTTTTCGGCTCCAGTGGATGATGAAGAAGAAATCGGTGAAAACCTGCCAACACTCGATGTCACTGTTCCAGTCACTGGTGGTCCCCACGAAATCGGGATTACTTTCCTTGCCCGAAATTTTGCTCCTGGGCTTGATATGAACAATGATTTTGAACGTAGCACTATCGAGACAGGCGGGTTGCCTGGTTATACCTGGTATCCCCATGTGGGCAGTGTCAGGGTCGATGGCCCCTATAATGAAAGCGGAATCTCTGACACGCCAAGCCGGCAGAAAATATTCACTTGTCAGCCTCAGGATCCCGGGCAGTACCGCGCTTGTGCGCTGGAGATTATCGACAATCTGTCTGAACTGGCATTTCGTGGATATAACCAGTCATCGGACCGTGACAAGTTGATGCAATTTTTCAATCAGGGCTTGAGCAATAATGACAGCTTTGATGAAGGCATTGCCCTGGTTATTCAACGTATTCTTTCAGACCCCAAATTTATTTACCGTATTGAAACGGAACCACAAGACCTGCAGCCGGGTGATGTTTATGCCATTAACGATCTTGATCTGGCATCACGTCTGTCGTTCTTCCTGTGGAGCAGTATTCCGGATCAGACCCTGATAGAACTGGCTAAAACCGGGCAGCTAAGTAAGCCGCAGGTGCTGGATCAGCAAGTCAGGCGTATGTTGCAGGATCCTCGCTCTGAAGCCTTTACCAGTAATTTTGCGGGCCAATGGCTGGCCCTGAGAAACCTGGATGCCCACGAACCGGTGACAGATCAGTTCCCTGACTTTGATAACCTGTTGCGTCAATCACAGAGACGGGAAGTCGAATTATTACTGGATAGCATTATCCGGGATAACCGGCCGATTACCGATATTCTTACCGCAGACTATACCTTTGTGAATGAGCGTCTGGCCATGCATTACGGTATTCCCGGTATTAAGGGCGAGCGTTTTCGACGTGTCGAACTGGACGGTGATCTGGCTATCAGGGCCGGCATTCTCGGTAAATCCAGCTCACTGACTGTCCCTTCACAGCCAGGCAGAACCTCACCGGTAAAAAGGGGTTACTGGGTGCTGGCAAGTATTCTTGGTGTCGAGCCACCACCACCGCCTCCAAATGTAAAAATTGTTCCGCCGAAACAGGCAGGCAGTGGCGGGGATAACGCAGATGTGCCGTCCATGCGCGAATGGATGGAAGGACATCGGACCAACCCGGCCTGTGCAGGCTGTCATCGCATGATGGATCCCATCGGATTTGCACTGGAATCCTTTGATGCCATCGGGCGCTTCCGGGAGGAGGAAAACGGCAAGCCGATAGATACCAAAACCCGGCTTTACGATGGCCAGGAAATTGAAACGGCAGCGGACCTGACAAGTTTCCTGGTGAATTACCGTGAAAGTGTGGCTCGCAACGTGACCCAGAAAATGCTGACTTATGCTATTGGTCGAGGCATGGAAGTCGAAGATATGCCATTAGTGCGAAAAGTGCAGGATATAGCGCGTCAAGATGATTATCGTTTTCAGACGCTTATTTCTGCGGTAGTGAATAGCGAAGTATTTCTTAATAATGAAGTTGCAGGGGGGGATGAGTCAGCTGTTGCTTTGAAATAGTTAGCAAAAGAGAAAGAAAAAGGATAAAGGATAAAGGATAAAAGTGGGCGGTGCAGGGAGGCGGCAGGGGTTATAAAGAAGGAGACAAGAGACAAGAGGCAAGAGACAAGCAACCATTCTTTTGAGTTTCAATGGTTTTTGTAGGTCGGATAAGCGAAGCGCCATCCGACAAGGCGACTAATTCAGTCGCCTTTTTATGACTTGTGACTTGTGACTTCTCTCTTGCATCTTGAATCGGCAGAAGCCACTATCTGCACTATGGAAATTTCTCCGATTGCATACATAAAATCTCCCTACAAACAAAAATTTGCTATCCCCCGGCAGCCCGGGTTGGTTAAGGCTGCGGTAGGCGAAATTATTTTTGAAGCCGATTATGCGGATGCGAACTGTCTGCGCAAACTGGATGAGTTCAGTCATCTGTGGCTGCTTTTTCGTTTTCATGAAACTGCGGACAAAGGCTGGACTCCCACCGTGCAACCACCACGTCTTGGCGGTAAGGAAAAGGTAGGGGTATTTGCAACCCGTTCTACGTTCCGTCCCAACGGCATCGGTTTGTCAGTGGTTGAGAATCTTGGCTGGCAGCAGCAGGGTAAAGAGCTTTTATTACGCGTAGGCAGTATAGATCTTCTGGATCAAACACCCATACTCGATATTAAACCCTATATTCCCTATGCAGACAGTATTCCTGAAGCCAGGGCGGGTTATGCTGAAGAAGCCCCGACTAAAATAGAGAAAGTGGAATTTTCTCATAATGCAGAACGTCAGCTAATTGATTTTGAA